>JAJRQX010000155.1 GCA_024280065.1 Aquificota bacterium | reverse complement strand
GGCGCCGTAGGGGCAGGCTATTATACAGGCCTTACAGCCTATACAGAAGTTCTCCTCAAGGTAAACTATACCGTCCTTCTCCCTCTTCCTCATGGCTGAAGTCGGACACGCCATCACGCATGGTGCGGGGTTGCAGTGAAAGCAGTTCATAGGAACGAAGAAACCATCTGGCCTATCCCCTATACCTTCAACCCTCACGACCTTCATGGGTCTTACAAAGGTCCTCTCAAGGCCCTTCTCCTGAAGACAGGCTACCTCGCAGGAGAGACATCCCACACACCTGTCAAGGTCTATGATCATCACAGGTCTCTTCATCTGAGGAGGGCCCTGTCTATGAGTATGAGGATGAATATAAGTATCATGGGAGAGAAGTCTATCCCTCCTACCGAGGGAACCACCCTCCTTATGGGTTCAAGGAGCGGGTCAACGATCCTGTCTACGTAGTAGTAAAGCCTGCTCTCCCTTATCTGGGGTATCCAGGAGCCGATGGCGTGGATAAAGATCAGGATTATGAGAAGCTCTATGAGTAGGTGCACGACTTTCACAACCATCACTCAACCCACTCCAGCACAGCCATCTCAGCTCCGTCCCCTTTTCTCCTCTCCGGGAGCCTTATGACCCTTACGTAGCCTCCCGTCCTCCCCTCAAACCTCGGTGCTATCTCCTCAAAGAGCTTCTTGACCACATGTCTGTCGGGAAGGAGCTTCAGGGCTTCCCTCCTGGCCGAAAGGGTCCCTTCCTTGCCGAGATTGACTAGCCTCTCTATGAAGCTCCTCACCGCTTTAGCCCTCTCAACCGTCGTCTCTATCCTCTCCTCAAGGATAAGTGACCTAGCGAGGGATCTGTACAGGGCGAGCCTCTGCTCTTTGGTTCTGTCAAAATGCTTCTTCTTTATCCTGTGCCTCATGGCCCATCACCTCTTGCTCTCTATGTTGAGTCCGAGCTGAAGGCCCATCTGCTTGAGGGCTTCCTTTATCTCCGCAAGGGCTTTCCTCCCTATGTTCTTGGTGCTCTTTAGCTCCTCCTCAGTCATCTGGACGAGGTCTCCTATGGTGGTTATTCCCATACGTTTTAGGGAGTTCAGGGCCCTCTGGGATATGTCAAGCTCCTCTATGGAAAGGGTGAGCTTCTCGGAGAGTTCGTCAACGGGTATGGGCTCTTCCAGGGTCGGGATCTCGTAGGATATGTGCTCAAGGAGGGCAAGGTGTTTCTTAAGTATCTCAACCGCCTCCCTCACAACCTCTTCGGGGGTCTTGGTTCCGTCGGTCTTTATCTCCATGATCAGCTTTTCATAGTCTGTCTTCTCACCCACTCTGGTTGGTTCCACCTTGTAACTGACAAGCTTAACGGGTGAGAAGTCCGCATCAACCAGTATCCATCCTGTCTCACCTATCGCTTCCATCTCTTCCGCCTGGACATATCCCTTTCCCCTCTCTATCTTTATCTCAGCGTTGAACTCGGTCTTCGGATCTGTTATAGTGCATATGAGTCTGTCCGGGTTAGCAAGCTCCACATTTGGAGGCAAGGCTATATCCCCTGCCCTTACCTCTCCTTCTCCCTTCTTCTTGAGATAGAGGACCTCCACATCGGAATCTTTCAGGTTGAACCTTATGCCCTTTATGTTGGCTATTATCTCAACCACATCCTCGGCTATACCATCAAGGGTTGAGAACTCGTGGTATACACCGTATATCTTGACAGCTGTGACCGCGGTTCCTGATATGGAGGAGAGGAGCACCCGCCTGAGAGCGTTACCTATGGTTGTCCCAAAACCTCTTTCAAGAGGTTCACAGACAAAAATTCCCCTGTCCTTCTCCTTTACCTCCCAGTAGATCTTTGAAGGGTAAACAAACTCGTTCAGCATATCCAACCTCCGGCTTAAACCTTGGAGTAGAACTCTATGACATACTGAAGGTTAACAGGTACCTCAAGGTACCCCTGAACGTTTTCGGGAAGCTTCAGGACCTTGCCCCTGAAGTTGTCCCTGTCCAGCTCAAGCCAGTCGGGTATGCTTCTGGGGTCCACGTTCTCCAGGTTCTCCTTCAGGAAAGGTATGTCCCTTGAAGATGGCTTGATCTCTATAACGTCCCCTGGCTCAACCAGGTAGCTCGGTATGTTTACCTTCTTCCCGTTCACGAGGATGTGGCCGTGGGCCACGAGCTGGCGGGCCTGCCTTCTGGTTACCGCGAAACCTAGTCTGTATACTACGTTGTCAAGTCTCCTCTCAAGGATCTGGAGGAGAGCTTCTCCCGTGTTCTCCTTTGACTTGGCGGCCATGTCAAAGTATCTCTTGAACTGCTTTTCTCTCAGGCCTCCGTATAGGAACTTGAGCTTCTGCTTCTCCATAAGGCGGAGTCCGTATTCGCTCAGCTTCCTCCGCCTTCCCTTTAACCTCCCGTGCTGGCCGGGAGGGTAGTTCCTCCTCTGGAGTATCCTGTAAGCGGACTTCTTTCCGGATACTACCACACCGAACCTTCTGTCTATCTTCACCCAAGGTCCTATATACCTACCCATCAGACCCTCCTCCTGGCTGGTGGTCTGCAACCGTTATGGGGTATGGGCGTGACATCCCTTATGGCTGTAACTTTAAGGCCCGAGTTAAGAACAGCCCTTAAAGCGGTTTCCCTGCCAGCTCCAGGACCTTTGACCCAGACCTCTACCTCCTGGAGACCAAACTCGTTTATGGCCCTCCTGAGGGCCTTCTGGGCTGCGAGCTGGGCTGCGTAAGGTGTGCTTTTCCTCGTTCCCTTAAAGCCCACGGTTCCCCCGCTCTCCCATACTATCGTGTTGCCCTGCATATCCGTTATGTTCACTATGGTGTTGTTGAAGGTAGTGTGTATG
>JAJRQX010000154.1 GCA_024280065.1 Aquificota bacterium | reverse complement strand
TCCTCATGGTATCGTAGTAAAGGGCCTTTTCAAGCTCCCTTCCCTCCGCCCTGAAGGCGGGATCTCCCGGCGTGGGCGGGACGAAGATCTCGGGCTCTATCCTCGTCACATACACCTTCGCCATGTAAGCTATGTTGGCAGGCACTATACCGCTGTTTACCAGGTGAGCATCGTAGACCAGCTCCACCCCCTCAAGGAACTTCTGGACCTCATGGACGAGCCCGTAAAACCTTATCTCCTGGTCCGTCCCCTCAACCCTGGATACAACGGTAACGACATCATCAAGCTGAAGGTAGCTCCCCTTCTCTATACCCACCCAGAACTCAAGGGGATTTGACGGCTTAGTACCGAGGACTATACCTACCCGCCTCATGACCTAACCTCCGTATATATCCTTGAGGATCTCATACCCTCCCCTCCTAAGGAGGTCCTCCGCGAGCCTCTCTCCCACCTTCTCCGCCTCCTCCAAGCTTCCTTCCTCTTGTCCTTCAATAAATTTAATCCCGTCAAGATCGGATATAAATCCGCGTATCCTCACCCTTCCGTTCTCCACCTCTGCAAAGGCACCTATCGGGACCTGACATCCACCCGCAAGCCTCCTAAGGAAGGCCCTCTCGCAAACCGCCCTTATGTAGCTCTCCCTGTGGTTCAGGGGCTCTATTAACCTCTTTATCCTATCGTCTTCCTCCCTTATCTCAACAGCGAGGCTTCCCTGTCCCACCGCAGGTATGAAGTCCTTGAGGACCTCCGTTATCTCGTTCTCATAACCCATCCTCTTGACACCAGCGTATGCGAGGACTATGGCATCGTAGAGACCTTCCTTCAGCTTCCTGATCCTCGTGTCCACGTTCCCCCTCAGGATCTCAACCTTAAGGTCTTTCCTTACCCTCCTTATCTGGACCTGTCTCCTGAGGGATGAGGTCCCCACCTTTGACCCCGGAGGGAGGTCCCTGAGACCCCTTCCGTCTTTGGATATCAGGACGTCGTAGGGGTACTCCCTTTCCGTTATAGCCCCCAGAGTAAGGCCCTCGGGTATCACCATGGGAACGTCCTTCAGGGAGTGAACCGCGAGGTCTATCTCTCCTCTCATGAGAGCCTGTTCTATCTCCTTAACGAAGAGGCCCTTTCCACCTATCTTCGCAAGAGGTGCGTCAAGGATCTTGTCCCCTGTTGTGGTTATCTTCACAAGCTCAACCTCAACACCCCAGGTCCTTTCTAAGAAACTCTTGACGTAGTTCGCCTGCCAGAGGGCTAACTTACTCTTCCTCGTCCCTATCCTGACCTTCATCCGCTTGAATTATAATTTTATTTTCGGAGGAAGGGTGGCCGAGCGGCCGAAGGCGCGGCGCTGGAAACGCCGTGTGCCCCGTTTGGGGCACCGAGGGTTCGAATCCCTCCCCTTCCGCCATAAACTATAGATAAGGAGGGTTGAGCCATGGAGAAGAACATGGCATCCTGGGACAGGATCGTAAGGGTGATCCTCGGCATCATATTCATAGTGCTCGCGGTCCAGAAAGGGGGAGCCTGGTGGGTACTGGGAATCCTCGGCATCATCTTCATACTCACGTCCATAGTGGGCTTCTGCCCGGTTTACAAGCTGGTAGGCCTGAAGACCTTGAAGGAGGCTTGAAGGTCCTAGCGATAGACTACGGGTCCAAGTTCATAGGACTCGCGGTAGGGGACACGGACCTCAAAGTAGCCTCCCCGAAGGGGAGGTTAAGGAACGGGGAGAGGGTCTTTGAGGAGATAGCCAAGGTAGTCAGGGAGAGTAACGTCGGGCGTGTTATAGTCGGTCTTCCCTTAACACCCTCGGGAAGGGAGGGAGAGAGGGCCAGGGAGGTGAGGGAGTTTGTGAATAAGCTAAAGTGCTATCTGGACGTAGAGGTAGAGATGTGGGATGAGAGGTACACAACGGAGGAAGCCCTCAGGAGACTTTCCCACCTGCCCCCGCACAGAAGAAAAGAGCTAAAGGACGAGGTTGCAGCCCTGGTTATCCTTGAGGAGTATCTTAGTTCGTTATGAGGCGAAAGGTTCTTCTGATAACCGTTCCGGTCACGGTCTTTGTATCCTACATCATCTACATATTCCTGCCCGTTTACGTTGAGGAGGAAACGATAGAGATAGCTTACGGGACGCCTACCATAGAGATCGTGAACATACTTAAGGAGGAGGGGATAATAAGGAGCAGGCTTTCCTTCCTGCTGATCCATGCCATAAGGAAGGAGAAGCTGGAAGCGGGAGAATACGAGTTTGACGGCTACGTTACACCTTTTGAGGTCTACGAGAAGATATCAAAGGGGATACACAAGATCCACAGGATAGTTATACCTGAGGGAAGCGACATATACGATATAGCGGAGATACTGCACGCCAGGGGTATATGCAGGAAGGAGGACTTTATAAAGTTCGCCACTTCCCCCGATGTGGCGAAGAGCTACGGTCTTAAAACACCCACCATGGAGGGTTTCCTCTTTCCGGACACATACTTTTTCTCAAAGAACACCCACCCATTAAGGGTGATAGACACCATGTTCAGGAACTTCATGAGGAGAACCGAGGAGCTAAGGCAGGAGGTCGCGAGGAGGGGTATGTCCCTTGAGAAGTGGGTCACCGTGGCATCCATGATAGAAAAGGAAACTTTCTGGGAGGAGGAAAAGCCCCTCGTAGCTGCTGTGATATACAACAGGCTAAAAAAACGCATGAAGCTACAGATAGACCCAACCGTCATATACGCCCTGAAGAGAAGGGGCTTGTGGAAGGGTAAGCTCACAAGGGAGGACATGAAGATAGACGACCCGTACAACACCTACCTCTACTTCGGTCTCCCACCCACACCCATATGCAACCCCGGCCTCAGCTCCTTAAGGGCAGCCCTCTACCCTGCGGAGGTGGACTACCTCTACTTCGTCATAGACCCGAAGAGGAGAAAGCATCTCTTCAGCAGGACCTATTCGGAGCACCTCAGAAACGTAAACCGCCTCAGGAAGTTAAGGTAGCGTGTTGTAAAATCTTTATGGTGTGATAAGGATCTACACTATATCCGGCGGAAGGGTGGAGGAGAAGGACAGGTCCGAGTTTGAGAAGGTGAGCGGGAAAGGAGTGGTCTGGATAGACGTCCTTGACCCTACAGAGAGCGAGATAGAGTGGCTGAAAAAGAACGTGGGTTTTGAAATGCCTTCAAAGGAGATAATGGGGGATATAGAGATAAGCTCCAAATACATGGAGAACGGAGACTCAATAAGTATAAACATGTCCTTTGTCATCCACCAGAAGGATGAGGTTATAGTTGAACCTGTATTCTTTTTCATAAAGGAAAGGTTTTTCGTTACACTCAGATACAGAGATATACCCGCAATAATGATATTCCTCGGGAGGCTGAAGACCAGCAGGACCTATGTCCAGTTCGCTGAGTCCCTCTTTAGCGAGATCCTGAGCATAGAGGTGGACAGGGTGGGGGACAGGCTTGAGATACTCGGAAGAAGGATAAGGAGCATATGGAAACAGATCTTTGTTGAACAGTCCCAGGAGCTTATAAAAGACATAGCTTACTACGACGAGCTGAACATAACCCTCAGGGAGTCTATAAACGAGAAGGTCAGGATCCTGTCTCATTTCGTCAAAAGCCCTCTGATAAACGCCCAGACGAAAAGAGAACTTAAGGTTCTCATGGACGACCTTTCCACCCTCCTTGACTACACATCCTTCTACATGGAGAAGATAGACAGTATACAAAACTCTCTCCTGGGGCTCATCACCATAAGGCAGAACGAAGC
>JAJRQX010000002.1 GCA_024280065.1 Aquificota bacterium | reverse complement strand
GTATGTAATCATCCAAAGCCTTCAAAAGCTCCTTTATTGACTCCACCCACCTCCCAGGTGCCCCCTTCTCAAGCTCCTCAAGTGCTCCAAGGGCTGAACCCCTTATCACAGGTACCTCATCCCCAGGATACTCATACTTGTTCAAAAGTTCCCTCACCTCAAGCTCCACCAGCTCAAGCAACTCCTCATCGTCCACCATGTCACACTTGTTCAAATACACCACTATGTAGGGTACGTTCACCTGCCTCGCTAAAAGCACGTGCTCCCTCGTCTGGGGCATAGGCCCGTCCGCAGCAGACACCACAAGTATGGCCCCGTCCATCTGGGCCGCTCCCGTTATCATGTTCTTGATGTAGTCCGCATGCCCAGGACAGTCAACGTGGGCATAGTGCCTCTTGGGTGTCTCGTACTCAACGTGCGTTATGTTTATCGTTATCCCCCTCTCCTTCTCCTCAGGTGCCTTGTCTATCTCCTCATACTTTATGCACCGGGCTTTCCCACCTTCCACAAGACCAGCAGCTAAAACGCAAGTTATCGCAGACGTAAGCGTGCTCTTCCCGTGGTCCACGTGCCCTATGGTCCCCACGTTCACGTGTTCCTTAGTCCTCTCAAACTTCTCCTTGCCCATCTATGCCAACCTCCTCAGGCGCTCTTCTGAGCCATACGCTCGCCGATGATCTTCTCGGCGATCTGCTGGGGAACTTCCTCGTAGTGGGAAAACTTCATTATAAACGTTCCTCTTCCATGTGTCAAGCTCCTTAGCGTGGTGGCGTAGCCGAACATCTCCGCAAGGGGTACATGAGCCCTTATTGCGGTTATTATCCCCTTCCTCTCCATGCCGAGGATCTTACCCCTCCTTGAGTTGAGGTCTCCGATGACGTCACCAACGTAATCCTCAGGGGTCTCCACCTCTACCTCCATTATGGGTTCAAGGAGGACAGGGTCGGCCTTCTTAGCAGCGTCCTTAAACGCCAAAGATCCTGCTATCTGGAAGGCTATGTCCGAAGAGTCTACCTCATGGTAAGATCCGTCAAATAGCCTCACCTTAACGTCCACGACAGGGTATCCCGCGAGTATCCCGTTCTCCATCGCCTCCTTTATACCCTTTTCAACCGCGGGTATGAACTCCTTGGGTATGACACCGCCAACTATGTCGTTTACGAACTCAAAGCCCTTGCCCCTCGGGAGGGGCTCTATCTCAATTACAGCGTGTCCGTACTGACCTCTACCTCCCGTCTGTCTTATGAACTTACCCTCACCTACAGCTTTCTTGCGTATGGTTTCTTTGTAAGCCACCTGCGGTTTGCCAACGTTCACCTCTATCCCGTACTCTCTCTTCATACGGTCCACTATTATCTCAAGGTGGAGCTCACCCATACCGTGTATCAGGGTCTGTCCTGTCTCCTGATCAACTGTTGCCTTGAAGGTTGGGTCTTCCTTCATGAACCTGTTCAGGACCTGGGAGAGCTTTTCCTGGTCCTTCTTGGTCTTGGGTTCTATAGCCATGGATATGACGGGGTCCGGGAACTCAAGCTTTTCAAGGACTATAGGGTGCTTCTCGTCCGCGAGGGTGTCTCCGGTGGTTGCATCAAGACCTACGACCGCACATATCTCTCCCGCTGACACGCTCTGGATCTCTTCCCTGTGGTTGGCGTGCATCAGGAGTAGTCTTCCAAGCCTTTGCTTCTCACCCTTGGTGACGTTGAGAACATAAGAACCCGCATTTAGGGAACCGGAGAACACCCTTATGTATGTCAGCTGGCCCGCATAGGGGTCAGACATAACCTTGAAGACGTATGCACAGAAGGGTTCATCGTCAAGCGGTTTTCTCTCCTCCTGCTCTCCCGTCTTGGGGTTGGTCCCCTTAACGGGAGGGAGGTCTAAGGGAGAGGGTAGGTAGTCTATTACAGCGTCAAGCAAGGGTTGAACACCTTTGTTCTTGAAGGCGGAACCGCAAAGAACGGGAACGAGCTGCCTCTCTATGGTAGCTCTCCTGAGGGCCTTCCTCAGCTCCTCCACGGATATATCCTGACCCTCTAAATACTTCTCCATTAGCGTGTCGTCCGTCTCCACGATCGTTTCCACCATCTTCTCTCTCCACTCTTCAGCCTTGGCCCTGTACTCTTCGGGTATATCTATGACCTCATATTTGGCACCGAGGGTCTCTTCCAGCCACCTTATAGCCTTCATCTCCATGAGGTCAACGACACCCTCAAAGGCGTCCTCCGCACCCAAGGGTATCTGTATGGCTACCGGCTTTATAGACAGCTTCTCGGATATCTCCTCAAAGACTCTGTAAAAGTCCGCTCCCAGCCTGTCCATCTTGTTTATGAAGGCGATCCTCGGTACGTTGAAGCGGTCCGCCCACCTCCAGTTGGCCTCCGACTGTGGCTGAACACCCTCAACCGCTGAGAAGATGAAGATGATACCGTCAAGGACCTTCATAGAACGGACCACTTCAACAGAGAAGTCCACGTGTCCTGGTGTATCTATTATGTTTATCTGATACTTCTCACCGTTCCTCTCCCAGTAACAGGCGGTCGTGGCGGCGGTTATGGTTATCCCTCTCTCCTTTTCCTGCTCCATCCAGTCCATTGTTGCAGCACCTTCGTGAACCTCGCCTATCTTGTAGGTTTTACCCGTGTAGTATAGAATTCTCTCCGTAGTTGTTGTTTTACCTGCGTCTATGTGGGCCACAAGACCTATGTTCCTGAGCCTTTCTATGGGGACCGCTCTCGCCATCTTCCTACCTCCTTACCACCTGAAGTGGGAGAAGACCATGTTTGCCTGAGCCATCCTGTGAACCTCCTCTTTCTTCTTGATAGCCCCTCCCTTTCCGTCAAGGGCGTCAAGTAACTCCGCTTTAAGGCGTTCTATCATCGTATAAGACCCCTTCCCGCGGGGCCTGTTTCTGGCTGCCTCTACCAGCCACTTGATCGCCAAGCTTATTTGCCTCCTTTCTGGAACCTCTATGGGGACCTGATAGGTGGCTCCTCCTACCCTTCTTGGCCTCACCTCCCACTGGGGTTTTAGGTTCTCTATGACCTTATGCAGGAGCTCGGGAGGGGTCATACCCCTCTCCTTTGCCGCAGCTTCAAGGGCTGTGTAGACTATCCACTCCGCAACGCTTTTCTTACCATCCTTCATAACCTTGTTTATGAGCTTCTGGATCAGGACATCACCGTATTTTGGATCAGGGGGTATCTCCTTAGGGGGAACCGGACCCTTTCTTGGCATGGCTTAACCTCCCTGCTCCTCCTTCGGTTTCTTGGTTCCGTACTTGGACCTTGACTGCCTCCTTCCCTGAACGCCTGCGGCGTCAAGGGCTCCTCTGATTATCTTGTATCTGACACCCGGAAGGTCCTTGACCCTTCCTCCCCTAACCAAGACTATAGAGTGCTCCTGCAGGTTGTGACCCTCACCCGGTATGTAGGCTGTCACCTCTATGCCGTTGGACAGCCTGACCCTGGCGACCTTCCTGAGGGCTGAGTTGGGCTTCTTTGGTGTAACCGTGTAAACACGGACGCAGACTCCCCTCTTTTGGGGACACCCCTCCAAGGCGGGTGCCTTTGACTTCTTCTTCCTCTTCTCCCTTCCGTATCTGACGAGCTGATTTATCGTCGGCATAGCCTTCCTCCTGAAAACACGCAATCAACTATTATACTTTAGCTTCCTTCTTCCTTCAATTCTTCCTTGAAAAGGGTCGGCTTGCCCTCCTCAACCACCTCAATATCTGCATACTCGCTCACGCCAGTTCCCGCGGGTATAAGGTTACCTATTATCACGTTCTCTTTAAGACCGTAGAGCTCGTCCACCTTACCCTCGCAGGCTGCTTCTGTAAGGACCTTGGTAGTCTCCTGGAAGGATGCGGCGGATATCCAGCTCCTCGTGGAGAGGGAAGCCTTGGTGATACCGACGAGTATCGGCTCTGCCTTGGGGAGTTTTCCTCCCTCCTCCTTGATCCTCTGGATCTCCTCCTCAAGCTCCTCCTTGTCCACCTCTTCGTTCACAAGGAACCTGCTGTTTCCAGGGTCCACGATCCTCCTCTTCCTCAGCATCTGCCTTATGATTATCTCAAAGTGCTTGTCGTTTATGTCAACACCCTGGAGCCTGTAGACCATCTGGATCTCCTTGAGGAGGAACTTCTGGAGCTCCTCAACTCCCTTGATCTTGAGGATCTCCTCGGGTATGGGTGTCCCGTCGGTGAGTGGGTCTCCCGCCTTGACCTCGTCTCCGTCCTTGACAAGGAGGTGTTTACCCTTCGGAACCAAGTACTCCTTCTGGAGGCCTGTCTCCTTGTTGTAAACGATGACCCTGAAGCCCTTACTACCCTTCATCCTCACCTGACCGTCTATCTCAGAAACGACGTTCTCAGTTATCTTCTGACCTTTCTTTATGAACTGTCCGTGCCTGACGAGGATGAGCTCGTCCTTCTTCACAGGATACTTTCTGGTTTC
>JAJRQX010000153.1 GCA_024280065.1 Aquificota bacterium | reverse complement strand
GACCACCTTCTCATGAGGTTGTCAAGTATCTTCTTTTCTTCCCCCTTTACTTTCAGCCTTGCTTGTATTGTGGTCATGCTCTTAGGCATCTTTGCCTTCCGCATCGTCTCATCACCCTTTGTGCGGTTTTGTGCGTTGTTCTTCAACTGTTGTTAACCTCCTGCATCGGAGGCCACGCCCCTTCTTGTTGTCTCAATGAACCTTATGAGTAACTCCACATCCTCGTTCCCCTCAAACTCCTTCCTGAGTCTCCTTATAGCCTCCTCCCTAAGAAGTCCGCTCCTGAACAGGATCCTGTAAGCCTTCTTTATCGCTGATATACGCTCCTTTGAAAAACCCCTTCTCTGGAGGCCCTTAATGTTGATACCGTAAAGTTTAGCGTGCTGGCCTGAAGCCACGCAGAAGGGAGGTATGTCAAGGGAAACACCTGTGAGACCTCCAACCATAGCGTAGGCTCCGACCCTAGCAAACTGGTGTACAGCGGAGAGTCCCCCTATGAAGGCGTACTCCCCAACCTCTACATGCCCGCCTAAGGTAGCACAGTTGGCCATTATGACTCCCTTCCTGACTACGCAGTCATGAGCAACGTGGGCGTAAGCCATGAGCATGCAGCCGTCTTCTATGACTGTCTTCATCTTGTCTATCTTCGTTCCCCTATGTACAGTCACGTACTCCCTTATTATCACATTGTTTCCGATGATCACCTCACTCTCCTCACCCTCGTACCTGAGGTGCTGGGGCTCCTCACCTATAACCGCACCGTCGTATATCCTGCAGTTCCGGCCTATCCTTACCCTGCCCTTTATGGTCACTCTGTTTCCTATCCTGGTCCCCTCGCCTATCTCCACATCCCCCTCTATGAGGCAGAAGGCACCTATCTCAACACCTTCCGCTATCCTTACGTTTCCCGATATCAGGCTCGTCCTGTGGACCTTCATGGCACCTCCTTTAGTACAAGTCTTCTGAGGAGGTCAAGGGCGGTCTGGGTTGAGAGGAACCTGTTTGAGTTCCTCCCCTTTGAGAAAATGTATCTGGCTATGCGGGTCCTGTCTTTAACGTAAACACCCACATAAGTTAAACCCTCAGGCTTGTTTTCAGTACCACCAGGTCCCGCTATCCCTGTTATCGCGACACCGCAGTCGGTCCCGAACCTCTCTTTAAGACCTCTGAGCATCTCACCGCATGTCTCCTCAGAAACAGCGCCGAACTTCCTTAGGGTTTCCTCCCTGACACCGAGGAGTCTCACTTTGAGATCGTTCGAGTAGACCACAACACTCCCAACAAAGTATTCGGAACTTCCCGGAACGTTCACGATCCTCGCAGAAAGCATACCACCCGTACAGCTCTCCGCAACGCTAAGGGAAAGCTTCCTTTCCCTTAAGATCCTCCCGACCACTTCCTCCATCGGCTCCCCTTCAGAGTAGACCGTATCGCCGAGTCTCTCCTTCGCCTCCCTCAGGTCAGCAGCGTTTTCAAAGAATACGTCTATACCTGCGAGTTTTTCCTCCAGCCTGAAGGATATGCCCGAGAGAACCTTTCTGAGAACCTCCCTGTCAAGACCGAATGTTCTCAGAACAAAGCCTTCATACCTTTTCTCGGAAAGACAGACCTCGCAGACCATCTGTGAGGAGTATTATATAAGCTCAAAGGAGGAGAGGGCCATGGACCTAGAACCCCAGAGGTACCCGAGACCGCCCCAAGTCCCAAAAGGTTTGATAGCCCTCGGTATTTTCCTCATTGCGGTGGTTCTTCTCGTTTTACTGTCCAACCCCTTCGTGGTCATACCGAGCGGTTATGTGGGCGTCAAGCTCACCCTCGGAAAGGCAAGCCCTGACGAGATGAAACCAGGACTCCATCTGATAATACCCTTCATCCAGAAAGTAGAGAAGATGTCCGTTAGGACTCACAGCTATGACCTCACAGGCCCTAACTCCATAAACGCCCTTTCAAAGGACGGTCTCACTATAAATGTGGAGCTGACAACCCTTTACAAGATCATGCCGGACAAGGCCTCCGAGATTTACGTGGAGTACGGCCTTATGTATGAGGACAGAATAATAAAGCCGGTGATAAGGTCCGCAGTCAGGGATGTTATAGCGACCCTAGACAGCGCCCAGGTTTATCAGGAGAGGGCCCTTATACAGAGGAAGATAGCGGAGAAGGTAAGGAGAGAGCTTGAAAAGAGGTTCATAACCCTGGACGAGATCCTGATAAGGGACATAAGACTCCCCCAGAAGGTAGTGGAGGCCATAGAACAGAAGAGGAGAGCCTTAGAAGAGGCCCAGAGGATGAGGTTTCTCGTTGAGAAAGAAAGGCTGGAGGCAGAAAGAAAAAAGATAGAAGCAAGAGGCATAGCGGAAGCCAACAGGATAATAGCGGGTTCCCTGACAAGGGAGTACCTGATGTGGAAGTTCCTTGAGAACATAAAGGTTTATGCTGAGAGCGGGAACAACATAATAATCCTGATGCCATACGACACAAGGATGACACCCATAATCCAGCTTCCAGAGGTAAAGAGGAGGTAAATAAATATGGAAGGGAAAGAGAGGGAGATCTACGAGGAGGAGATAGACCTTTACGAGCTGTTCCTGAAATTAAAGAAAAGATGGAGGGTTATATTTGTAACACTACTGGCAGGAGTTCTATCCGCGTACATCTATGCCTTCCATCTGGCACAGCCGCTTTACAGGATCTCCGTCTTCGTGAAGCCAGGTGTAGCTTACTACGGTGCTGGAGATGAGCCCAGACTCAGCTTTCAGTCAAGGGATTTCTCAAAAGCTATTAATGGTATAAACTTGTACCTCAGAAAATAAACACACTGGAGACACGCCCCCTCAGTCTGGACACATCCCTGAGGGAAACGGAAGCCAAAATCACAGACCTCAAGTTCCACGTAGAGAACCTGAGGAGGGACCTGGAGAAGTTCAGATTAAGGAAAAAGGATCTGGAAAAGAGGCTTGAGGCACTGAAGATCAAGAGGGAAACAATAAAACCCTTTGAGGTTCTGGCAGGTCCCGTAGCCTCCGACGAGCCTGAAAAACCAAAGCGGGGTTTGGTAATGGCTGTGTCCTTTACCTCTTCCCTGTTTCTCGGTTTGTTCCTCGCCCTGTTCGTTGAGTGGCTCTCTGAGGCGAGGAGGAGACACCAGGAGGTTTGAGGTCCTTATATTAGATCCCATGAGGGTGATCGTCATAGGCGGTGGGCTGGCGGGGTCCGAGGCCGCATGGAGGCTCGCCAGATCCGGTTTCAAAGTTCTCCTGTATGAAATGAGACCCAAGAAGATGACACCCGCCCACAGGACGGATAAGCT
>JAJRQX010000152.1 GCA_024280065.1 Aquificota bacterium | reverse complement strand
ACTATGAGAAAGGAAGAACCACCCACTAGGATCACCAAGGCAGCAACCAGACCCGCCAGAACTGTAAGTATAAGGTGGCCCAGGATGACACCCGCCGTCTCACCGGGATAGGCGGTGAGGACCCTCAAGAAACTGGCCTTTCTGAACTCAAGCCTCAGCGAGGCTAAGTTCTCACCGTGAAAGGCCACCAGCTTTGATGTGAAGACCAAGAAGGAGAATACGAGAAAGAGGTTCATTATGAAAGCGAGCTGTCCGAGGACGGGGACGGGAAAGGGCAGGCTGAGGAGGGTTATCGCGAGAAGATAGGGAACCGTTAGTGAGGGCTTCTCAGTCAGACTCAGCTTTATGACCTGAAGCGTAAACCTCCACACACAAATATAGTATTATTTTCAGGTCATGGAAACTCTCTTAGAGGACCTGCTGAGAACCGCGGAGAAGGAAACTGCCAAAATAGCGGAGAAGGCCCTTGAGGGAAAGAGGATCACGGAGGAGGAAGCGGTAAAGCTCTTCAAGTCAGACAATCTAACCCTTTTAGGCATGGTAGCGGAATACATAAACAGGAAAAAGAACGGCATGAAGGCCTACTTCATAGTGAACAGGCAGATAAACCCGACCAACGTATGCATGTATCAGTGCGACTTCTGTGCCTTCGGAGTGACCAGGTCCGATCCCAAGGCTTACGAGATGAGCCTTGAGGAGATACTCAGGAAGGTGGAGGAGACCTACAGGGCGGGAGGCAGGGAGGTCCACATAGTAGGAGGCATACCTTCCCACTGGGACTACAGCAGATACGTGGAGATAGTAAGGGTTATAAAGTTAAGGTTTCCTGACATTGTGGTGAAGGCCTGGACAGCAGTTGAGATACACCACATGGCCAAGATATCGGGGAAGAGCTATGAGGATGTCCTCCTTGAGCTGAAGGAGGCCGGCCTTGATGCTATTCCTGGCGGAGGGGCCGAGATCTTTTCGGAGAGGGTAAGGAGGATAATAGCTCCTTACAAGGCCAAGGCGGAGGAATACCTTGAGGTCCACAGGACCGCCCACAGGCTCGGGATACCCACGAACGCCACAATGCTTTACGGACACGTTGAGACCCTTGAGGAGAGGGTGGACCACATGGCGAGGATAAGGGAGCTCCAAGACGAGACGGGAGGGTTTCAGGTCTTCATACCCTTAGCCTACTGGCCGGAAGGGACACGGCTGGGCGGCAGAAGGACCTCCTCCGTGGACGACCTGAAGACCGTAGCCGTCTCAAGGATATTCCTTGACAACTTTGACCACATAAAGGCCTACTGGGTTACCCTAGGAGAGAAGGTAGCCCAGGTAGCACTGAACTTCGGTGCTGACGACTTAGACGGGACCATAGAGGAGGAGAGGATCGTCCACGCGGCCGGGACTAAGTCCGCCTACGGCCACTCGGTGGACAGGCTCGTCAACCTTATAAGGAAGGCAGGGAAGGTGCCTGTTGAAAGGGATACCTTCTACAGAGTGGTAAGGGTTTACGAGGGCGACGCCTGAGCCTCCCCAACTTCTTCCTGAACACTGAACCAGGCGACTATCAGAACTATAAGACCTGCAAGTATCAGAAGACTTCCCACGAAGATCACCGTAAGTATCTCACCTATGAAGAAGAGGAGACCCCCTATCTTAAATAGGTTCACACCGCTCTTCTGGGTCATCATCCTGTTCGCCTTATACCAGAACCAGGATGCGACCACACCAAGTATCCAGGCAACGATCAGACCAAGAAGACCGATACCCCCCATGGTCATACCCATGTGACCCTCACCCACCATGGCTGTCATCACGCCCGCAATCATCGCACCGCCTGAAAGGAACATAACAACCCAATAGACTATCATGAGGATGAGGGCTGTTATCACGTTGTTCTTTATAGCCGGCTCACTATACTCATCTGAAGCCCTCATATAAGCGAGTATGGCTATAACCCAGCCTGTGAGGAAAACTATCCAAAAGATAGGTATAACGATGCCGAGAACGCTCCCAGCGAGAGCCACCACAAGGCCCCAGCCACCCATCTGTTTGGTCTGTCTGGTCATCCCCTTCACCTCCTTTCTGGTCTTCCTTTAGGATAACACCCTGAAAACTCTACTTGCAAAAGTTAAAAGATCTGTTAAATTGGATCGGACACACTTTAAAGGAGGTCGGAATGCGGTTTGAATTCTCACAGCTGAGAGATGAGATCCAAAAAGCCTTGAATGTCATGGGCTTCTTAAAGCCAACGCCTATACAGGAGGTAGCTATACCCCTCGCCCTGAAAGGTAGAGACCTTCTGATACAGGCGAGGACAGGAACTGGAAAGACGGGAGCCTTTGCCCTCCCCATACTGGAGAGGATCTCCTACGGTGAGAGGGCCCTCATACTAGCTCCCACAAGGGAGCTCGCTATCCAGATAAGGGACCACATGAGGGACATGGCGAAGTTCCTGGCGGTAAATATCTTTGCCTTCTACGGCGGGACCCCAGTTTCAAAAGACGCCGAGGTCTTGTCAAGGAGAGAACCACACGTAGTTGCTGGGACACCGGGCAGGATAAGGGACCTGATAGAGAGGGGGATCCTCAGGTTAGACGGGGTCAGGTATCTTGTCCTTGACGAGATGGACGTGATGCTGGACATGGGTTTCAGGGAGGAGGTGGACTGGATAGTCTCAAGAACGCCCGGGGACAGGCAGACCTTCCTTGTCTCCGCAACAGTTCCGGATGAGATAATGGAGTCCGCTGTCAGATACCTGAAGGAAGGCTACGACCATGTGAGTGCTGACCCGGGAGATATGAGGCCGAAGATAAACGAGATAGTCCTGAGGATAGGGAGCGAGAACCAGAAGGTAAGGGAGCTTGAGAGGATACTGAAGGAGAATGAGGACAGGAAGATCATGGTCTTCGTAAAGATGAGGAAGAACGCCAGGGAGCTTGCCAGCCTATTAAGGAGAAGAGGTTTCAAGGCCTCGGACCTTCATGGGGACATGAGCCAGAGAAAAAGGGAGGCCGTCATGAGGGCCTTCAGGAGAGGAGAGGTCAAGGTTCTGGTAGCCACAGACGTGGCTTCAAGAGGTCTTGACATAGAGGGTGTCTCCGTGATCATCAACTACCACATACCTGATGACCCCAAGGTTTACATCCACAGGATAGGAAGGACCGGGAGGCTCGGAAGGGAAGGGACCGCCATAAACCTGGTCTCGCCCTCGGAGAAGGCAAACCTGATCAGGATAAGAAAGTTCAAGAAGTCGGTAGCATGAAGTAGATTAAAACCATGAGAGTTCTACCCCTTGAGAGGCTCTCCCCTGAGGAGAACATGGAGAAGGATAAGAAGCTCCTCCTCTCCCTTGAGGATGGGTCTGGGGAGCCAGCCTTCAGGATCTACGAGTGGAACAGGGTTTGCCTTAGCATAGGCTACTCCCAGAAGCCTCCCGAGAACATCACCGTTCCTGTTGTCAGAAGACCTACCGGCGGAGGGGCTTTGCTCCACGGCTGGGACCTCTCCTTTGCCCTAGTAGACCTCAAAGAGAGGTGGGGAGATACCCCCTGCGGTATATACTCCAGCTTTGCTAAGTTTATCATTGACATCTTCTCCAAGATAGGTGTCATGCTCAGGTTTGAGAGGTTCAGGGGGAGATATTTAGAAAGATACTACTGCTTCTTCGTCCCTACATTCGGGGAGCTGACCTTAGGAGGGAAGAAGGTGGTGGCCATGGCCATGAGGACCTTAAGACGTGCCTTTCTAATTCACGGGAGCGTTTACATCACCTTTGACTACGGAACCGCTTCCAGGATACTGAAAATACCCGAAGAGAAGCTCAGGAAACGGATAATCAGCCTTGAGGAGATCGGGGTAAGAAAGGGAGACCTGGTTGAGGCCCTCCTGTCCGCCCTTTACCTCGGATCCCCTGTGAGGAAGCCTGCATAGGACTCTCACTCCAGCTTGCCAAGGTATATGAGGAGGGCGGTTATGGTAGCCGGAGTTATCCCGTCTATGCGGGAGGCCTGACCAACGGTTAAGGGTCTCATCTTCTTCAGCTTCTCCCTCGCTTCGTTCGTGAGTCCGGGAACACTGTCGTAGTCTATGTCCTTAGGTATCTCCACGTCCTCCAGCTTCTTCAGCTTCTCGTTGAGTTTTTTTTCTCTCTCTATGTACGGTTCGTATTTGAGCTGGATCTCCACCTCCTCTCTGACGTAAGGGTGCTCCGGTATCTCGTAGCCGAACTTCTCCTTTATGTCCTCCATGGTATGGTTGGCGGTAAAGAGGGTGGCTATTGAGTAGCTCCTCGTCCCCTCCCCGACAGCAACGGACACCCTCTCCGTCTTGTAAAACTCCTTCCACCTCTCTATCTCTCCCTCAAGCTCCTTGACGAGTTTGAACTGCTCATCTGTCAGAAGTCCGAGGGAGTGGCCAAGTTTGGCAAGCCTTAAGATGGCATTGTCCTGTCTCAGGTAAAGCCTGTATTCGGATCTTGAGGTAAAGAGCCTGTAAGGTTCGGTAACACCTTTGGTGGTCAGGTCGTCTATCATCACACCTATGTAGCTCTCGTCCCTCCTCAGGTATATGGGCTCCTTCCCGAAAGCTCTGAGGGCAGCGTTTATACCCGCCACTATCCCCTGACCTGCGGCCTCCTCGTATCCGGTGGTTCCGTTGAAGTTACCTGCATGGAAGAGGCCCTTAACCTTCTTTGTCTCAAGGGTTGGGTAGAGTTCCGTAGGTGGGACGACGTCGTATTCAATTGCGTAGGCCGGTCTTATCAATTCCACCCTCTCAAGGCCGGGTATGGACCTGTACATCTCCCACTGGACCTCCTCGGGTAGGGAAGTAGAGAGGCCGTTTGGGTAGATCTCTACGGTGTCAAGGCCTTCTGGTTCAAGGAAGACGGTGTGCCTCGGCTTATCCGGGAACGTGACTACCTTGTCCTCTATGGAAGGACAGTATCTCGGACCTATACCCTTTATGAGACCACCGTATAGTGCGGTTCTGTGGAGGTTCTTCCTTATTATCTCATGGGTCTTCTCGGTCGTATAGGTTATCCAGCAGTCTACCTGCTCCTTACCTGGGGGGAACCAGTAGGAACCGACGGGTTCTGTCCAGAAGGAGAATTTGGGTGGCGGGTCGTCTCCCGGAGCCCTCTCCAGGGCGGAGAAGTCTATGGTCCTTCTGTCAAGCCTTGCGGGTGTGCCCGTCTTGAACCTGAGAAGTGGAAAGCCCATCCTCCTGTAGAAGTCGGCGAGGCTCTCGGACCTCGGCTCCCATGCCCTGCCCGCGGGGAAGGTTTTGTCTCCTATGTATATAAGGCCGTTCAGGAAGGTTCCTGTTGTCACCACAACCGCCTTGACCTTATACTCAAGGCCGAGCTTGGTCCTCACAGCAACAACTTCGTTTCTGGAGTTCAGGATTATGTCAACAACCTCATCCTGCTTTATGTAGAGGTTCTCCTGGTTCTCGCATACCCTCTTCATGTACTCCCTGTATCTCTTCTTGTCCGCCTGTGCCCTCGGGGACTGAACCGCCTTGCCTTTGCGGGTGTTCAGCATCTTGAACTGTATACCCGTGTGGTCTATCGCCTTCCCCATCTCTCCCCCCAGGGCGTCTATCTCCCTTACCACTATCCCCTTGGCTATACCTCCTATAGCGGGGTTACAGGACATCTGGCCTATCGTGTCCGCGTTCAGGGTGAACATCACCGTCTT
>JAJRQX010000151.1 GCA_024280065.1 Aquificota bacterium | reverse complement strand
TATGGGCGTGAGGTCCCGTTACCTGGGACGGGGCCTATGGGTGTCCAAATGCCGCCTGCCGGGTCTCTGGGCACCCTGAACAGGCGGGGTATAAATAGCCCGGCACCGAACTGCACTAATGTGCGGTTCGGTTAACCAGGTTTGATATGGAGGCGGACCTGGTCATCATAGGTGCGGGAAGCGGAGGTTATGAAGCAGCCATATACGCCTACAGAAGAGGGCTGAGGACGGTTCTCGTTGAACTTTCACCCGAGACCGTAGGGGGTAACTGTTTAAACAAAGGTTGCATACCATCCAAATACATGCGCTACGGAGCCCATCTTATAGACAGGTTCGGTATTATGGAACGCTACGGTATAATACCGAAGGGCTTTGATATAGACTATGAAAAGCTTGCAAAACACAGAAACGAGGTGGTCACCACCATAAGGGAGAACTTCAAGAAGTTTGCAAAGCAGATAAACTTACCGATCATATACGGCAGGGGTGTTATAAAGGACCCGAACACGGTCTTCGTTGAAGGACCCGAGGAGAGGATAAGGACAAGGTTTATTCTTATCGCTACAGGTTCAAGACCTGTAGCCCTGGGAGACCTCGTCCCGGACGGGAGGTATATCTTCAACACGGACCAGATATGGGACATAAAGGAGATACCGAACAAGGTCCTGATAGTGGGCGGAGGTGCTGTAGGTGTTGAGTTCGCCTACATATTCAGAAAATACGGAGCAGATGTCACCCTACTTGAGATCCAGAGGAGAATACTCCCCTCCGACGACATACCTGAGGACTCCGCGAGGTATCTCGGGAGGAAGCTCCGCCAGATAGGTGTGGACATAAGAACGAGAACAACCATAAAGAGCTGGAAAAAAGACCCTTCGGGTGTGAGGGCAATCCTATCCGACGGGACGGAGGTAACCGCGGACTTCATACTCCTGGCTGTCGGCAGAAGGCCTAACACCGAGGGTATAGGCCTTGAGGAGGTAGGTGTTGAGAAGGATACAAGAGGCTTCATAGTAGTGGACGAGTTTTCAAGGACCTCCGTCCGGAACATATACGCCTGCGGGGATGTGACCTCACCCCTCATGCTCGCACACAAAGCTATGTACGAGGGTAAGATAGCGGTAAGTCACATGATCGGGGAGGAAGACTGGAGGAGGGATAACAGGATAGTCCCGAAGATAATCTACTCAGCCCTTGAGGTCGCGAGCGTGGGCCTTACAGAGGACCAGGCGGAGGACGAGGGGTACGATGTGAGGGTGGGTGTATCCTCATTCGTAACCAACCCCAAGGCTATGGATGACGGTGAGAATGAAGGGTTCGTAAGGATCGTTGCGGACGATGAAACAGGTGAGATACTGGGATGCCATATAGTAGGACCGCACGCGGGTGAACTCATCCACCAGGTGGTCCACATGATGAGGAAACGTATGGACGTTGAGTTCGCCTCCAAGACCCTCTACTCCCACCCGTCCCTTTCCGAGGCAATAGGTCAGAGTGCTTCCGAGATCCATTACGGGCCCATAACCTGGATTAAGAGATAAGCCGCAGGATTTGAGTCCACTTTTATTAACCCTTTTCCCAAAGAAACAGATCTTGTAATAACTTCCTTACTTTGTTAAAATATCCTCCGCAGGTGGTAGTCTGCATAGAGGGGGAGGTTTAAAATGAAGCGTCTTCTCACTCTTTCCCTGCTGGTAGCTATTGCCTTCGGGAACCCATCGTACCTCGCTTGTCTTGAGGAGTCCATAGAGATAGAGAGGGCCCTTGAGATAGCACGTCAGCACTCGGGGAAACCCTACAAGGCGTGGATAAGCAGGTCCAAAAGGACGGGGGAGTGTTTCTGGAAGGTGAAGGGAACTGAGGGGTACGTCATCTTGGACGCTAAGACAGGAGAGATAGTACGGTTTTACAGAAACAGAAGATGACCTGTATAAAGGTAAAGAGCGGGGGGATATGGGGTATAGAAGGGTACCCTGTTGAGGTGGAGGTGGACGTATCCCCGGGGATACCTTCCTTCAACATAGTGGGTCTTCCTGACACAGCCATAAAGGAGTCAAGGGACAGGATAAGGAGCGCCATAAAGAACTCAGGGTTCAGCTTTCCCCAGAGGAGGATAACCGTAAACCTTTCACCCTCCGACATCAGAAAGCAAGGGACCCTCTACGACCTTCCCATAGCGGTGGGCATACTCGCCCTTTCAGGTTACGTTCCTCAGGACAAGGTCCTTAACTTCATCTTCCTCGGTGAGCTCTCACTGACGGGAGCCCTGAGGAAGGTCAGGGGTATCCTCCCCATAGTCGCATCCTTGGGTAACGGAAGTTACATCCTTCCTGTTGAAAACGCGGTGGAGGGTTCTATCGTAGATAACGCTGAGGTTTACGGCTTCTCCCACCTTGAAGAGGTTGTAAACTTCCTGAAAGGTAGCCTTAAGGCGGAACCATTAAGGGCGGACATAGACAGGGCCCTCTCCCGGAAGCCCGAGATGGACGTGGACCTGGGGGACATTATAGGTCAGAGCCTTGTAAGGAAGGCGCTTGAGATATCAGCCGCGGGTGGCCACAGCCTCTCCCTCGTCGGGACACCGGGTTCGGGCAAGTCAATGATGGTCAGGAGGATAGTTACCATACTGCCCCCCATGACCCTTGAGGAGTCCCTTGAGGTCAGCAGGATATACAGCACGGCAGGTCTGCTTGAGGACGCCCTCATCACAAGAAGACCCTTCAGGTCACCCCATCACACCTCCTCCGAGGTTGCCATTATAGGCGGCGGTTCTGTTCCTACACCCGGTGAGGTCTCCCTGGCCCACAGGGGTGTTCTTTTCCTTGACGAGCTTCCTGAATTCCCGAGAAAGGTAATAGAGTCACTGAGACAGCCCCTGGAAGACGGCTATGTGAACATCTCAAGAAGTCAGGTCAAGGTCAGGTTCCCCGCCAGATTCACCTTAATAACAGCCCAAAACCCCTGTCCCTGCGGTAATCTGGGAAACCCGTACAGAGAATGCACCTGCACGGTAAACCAGATAAGGTTGTACAACTCAAAGAT
>JAJRQX010000150.1 GCA_024280065.1 Aquificota bacterium | reverse complement strand
GGTATCCCGAACTTCTTGAATATCTTGTCATAAGCTTCATACTCATAAAGATCCATACTTCCTCCTCCTTATGGCGATTTATAGAATTATAGCCCAAAGTGTGGTAGAATACTGAGCCTGCTAAAGGAGGTGTTAGAATGCCGAACACACGCCAGGCTCTGAAACGCATGAGAAGGGACGCAAGGAGAAGGGAGAGGAACAGATACCATCTTTCCCGTATGAGGACATACATAAGGAACTTCAGGAGGATGGTCCAGGAGGGCAAGTTGAAGGAGGCTCAGGAGTACCTACCGGAGGTCGTTAGTGTCATATACCACACAGCGAGCAAGGGCGTAATACATAAGAATGAAGCTGCGAGGAGGGTTTCAAGACTTTACACCCTTCTCAACAAGGCCCTTAAAGAGTCTCAGGGTGAGGGGGTCCCTCAGGAAAAGGAGACAGAGGAAGTAAAGGAAAGCTCCTGATGGGACGAGGGTAAGGACCTCCAGAACAGGTCCGGTTTTGCCCTTAAATGTGAACAGGAACGTGACCATGATACCTACGGAGATAACCACCCTGATCAGAGTGGCGGCAAGAGGGCGGAGGAAGGGTTTCACCTCAAGTCTGAGAAACAGGTAGCCGAAACCCACAAGAGAAGATAAGGCTGTAGCCAGGGGAAGACCAGAAAGACCAAGGTCCGCCACGAACAGGAGGAAAGAGGCCATACTTCCTTCCGAGAGGACCGCTAAGAGATTGGCCTTAAGGGGCGTCAGCGTATCTCCCTTTGAGAAGAAGACCGAGGACGTTACCTTCTGGAGTGAGAAGAATATTAGCCCCAGGCTATACAGGCTCAAAACCAGGGAGGTGTTCGCGACGTCCTGATCGGAAAAGTTTCCTCTCCCGTAAACAGCCGAGACAATGCTTCCGGAGAGAGTTATGATGCCGGCGGAGGCTGGCAGGGATATTAAAATTACGAGCCTGTAGGCGTCCGTGATGTTCTTCTTTTTATCAGCACCGCTCCTTGAAAGCAGGGTAAGGAGTGAATTGGCTATACCTACGGAGAAGACGCCGAAAGGTAGCTGGTATAACCTGTTCGCGTAGTAGAGGTAGGATATGGCTCCTGTTCTGAGGAAGGAAGCTAAGAAGGTGTCTATGAATATGGACAGCTGGTTCACCCCGAAGCCGGCGAGGGCGGGAATTAGTCTCTTCATGAGCTTCCTGACCTCGTCGTCCACCTCAGGCAGGAATCCGAGCTTCACACCGGAGGATAAGAGTGAAGGCAAGTTCACCAGGACCTGCATAAAGCCTCCGAGGAGGACTCCCAGGATCAGGGCTTTATAGCCCAAGGTGTGGGCTACCAGCAGCAGGACCAACAGAAACACACCGTTAAACACAGCCTGGGAGAAAGCGGGTATAAAGAACTTTCCGTGGGAGTTCAGGACTCCCATAAAGAAGGCGGTAAGGCTTATCAGGAACAGATACCCGAAGAGGAACTTAGCCATAAAGACTGCGAGTTCTCCCGCTGGTGAGTTTCTTATACCCGGAGCTATGAGGGAAACGATGATCTCCGCACTAAGGGAACCTGCGAGGGCAACCAAGCCGGTCACCGAGACGTAAAGGAAGAAGACCTTCCTCAGGAAGACGTTGCCCCTTCCCTCCTCAAGAGCCTTCACATACATAGGGACGAAAGCTGCGTTGAATCCTCCTTCACCAAGAAGCCTCCTGAAGCTGTTGGGTATCCTGAAGGCTACGAAGAAGGCGTCCGAAACGTGAGAAGCTCCGAAATAGTAGGCTATAGCGGCGTCCCTTAGAAATCCAAGTATCCTGCTTAAGAAGGTGGCTACCGCAAAGCTGAGTGCCTGACCTACGAGCTTCATCAGAAAGGGTCCAGCCTGACCTCAATTATATCCCCACGGAACCTCCTCTTAAGGTCCGCTACCCTAATCAGGACGGTCCTGTCCCTGAACCTGACCAGGTGGTCGTATACGCCTTCTCCCTCCCTGTATAAGGTCCTTACATCCGGCGAAAGGACGCGCCTCAGGTAGCCCCCTATGTCCTCCCTGCTCCTTATGAGGAGCAGCCTTGTGAATGGAGGTAGCCTTTCCTTCTCCCTCCTCTCCAGCTCAGAAACGTAAAATGCCTCAAGGTCACCCTCTAAGAGATATCTTACAGGTTCTATCTCAGGGACGGTCGTCTGGATCAGGAACTTCCTCCTGGCACAGAGGTAAGACCTGACCAGGTAAACGAAGAACTCCTCCTCCGCCCTGAATGTGGGTAGTGAGAGAACGCTGTCCGCCGATAGGATGACCACCGTTTCAAATGTCTGTCCCCAAGGAGGGTGTGTCCCGAAGTGAAATCCATCCCTTAGGCCGAAAGTCTTCTCAACCGCCTCAACCGCTCTCTCAATGCCAAAGCCCATCTCTTCAAGGTTTCCTTCACATTCGGGACAGAGAACCTCATCGGTTCTGAAGCTTCTGCAGGCTGTGCAGTAGATAACCGATTTGGATACGGAGAGGGTAAGGAAGGTCCCGCACTCCGGACACCTGACTACAACCTCACACCTCGGGCAGTAAACGTAACTGTAACCCTCTTTCCTGACCAGAAAGAGGACCTCATTCTCCCTCTCAAGTTCTCTGGCAACTTCCTCGGTTAGGACTTCGGAGGAAGCTCTTCTGAAGACCTTCACCTCAGGCTTGAATTTCATCTCCTTCCTCAGGGTAAAGATTTCCTTGGCAGTCAGATAGTAGGCGGCTACAGAGGGGGCAGGAGCTGCAAGTATGGTGGAGGAGCCAGTCTTCCGGGATAGGTAAAGGACCGCACGTCGCAGGTCAATACCGACAGCAGGAACCTTCACCCCGGGGGAGCTCTCATCTATCAGTGCCACCAGCCTGAGATCCGGAAGGGGTACGAGCAGGGAAAGAAAGGTCCCGACG
>JAJRQX010000149.1 GCA_024280065.1 Aquificota bacterium | reverse complement strand
GCACTTTCCTCTGAGGAAGGACTTTCCCCTTGAGGGTATACCTGAGCAGGAGCTACCCTCACTCACGGAAGTTTTACAGGGCAGGACAGACCCTCCCTCCCACGACTATGAAGTCCTCCACACCAGAGTCCCTACACTTGAAGACCTTGAGAGGACTGAGAAGGCAAGGCTCAAGAAGAAGACACAGCTCGTCCTAAACTGGGGGCCTCTGCATCCAGGGACCCACGGGACGATATGGTTCCTCTTTGACCTTGAGGGGGAGTTCGTTTCTCAGTGCGATATAATCTTGGGCCAGCTCCACAGGGGTATGGAGAAGATAGCGGAGAACGTCTACTACTTCCAGTTTCTGCCCTACACGGACAGGATGGACTATATATCCGCCATATGCAACGAACTATCTTACGTGACCGCGGTGGAGAAGCTCCTAAAAATAGAGGTTCCCGAGAAAGCCAGATACATAAGGACCATGTTCGCTGAGCTCCAGAGGATAAACTCCCACCTCCTCTGGCTCGGGACGGGAGCCCTTGACCTCGGAGCATTGACCGTATTTCTTTACGCCTTCCGTGAGCGTGAGAAGATAATGGACATAATAGAGGGGAACGCGGGATACAGGCTCACCTCCTGCTTCTTAAGGATAGGAGGGGTACACTACGATCTGGCGGAGGGAACACTGGACGTTGTGAAGGCCTTCATAAAGGACTTCCCCAAAAGGCTTAAAGAATATCACATGCTCCTCACCAGAAACAGGATATGGCTCAGGAGAACAAAGGATGTGGGTGTCATAACCCGGGAGGACGTCCACGCCTACGGTCTATCAGGACCCGTAGCGAGAGGTTCAGGGGTCCCTTACGATATAAGGAAGCTTGAACCCTACGCTGCATACGATGAGGTGGAGTTTGACGTTCCGGTTGGGGAGGTGGGGGACGTCTACGACAGGTATCTCGTCCGTATGGAGGAGATGAGAGAGAGTGTGAGGATAATAGAGCAATGCGTAAAGAAGCTTGAGAGGATGCCAAAGGACGCACCTTACATAAACAAGGACCACCCTGCGGTTATGCCCCCGAGGGAAGATGTGTTCATGACCCTTGAGGACATGGTCCAGACCTTCCGCATAGTGGTCCACG
The DNA here is from genome assembly GCA_024280065.1 of Aquificota bacterium. Classification (GTDB taxonomy): domain Bacteria; phylum Aquificota; class Aquificia; order Aquificales; family Aquificaceae; genus Hydrogenivirga. The sequence continues at coordinate 3,169 of JAJRQX010000149.1, read as the reverse complement.
GTGAGAACGCCCCGCCGGGGGAAGTCTACTCTTCGGGTGAGAACCCGAGGGGTGAGCTCGGCTTTTACATCTACTCCAAAGGCGGAAGCAAACCCTACAGGCTCAGGATAAGGTCGGGAGCCCTGTACAACCTGTCTATATTCCCGAAGCTGATAGAGGGCAGGACCATAGCTGACGCCATAGCCCTATTAGGAAGCCTTGACCCTGTGGTGGGTGAGACGGACAGGTGAGGTAGGGAGATGACAGAGGTCGGGGTATCCCTTATAGTCACCTTGGTGAAGATAGTGGTCCTACTGGGTGTCGCCCTGGGTGTCAGTGCTTACCTCACCTGGTTTGAGAGGAAGCTGGCAGGACACATACAGGCGAGATTGGGACCCAGCGTTGTGGGACCATTCGGCCTCCTCCAGCCTATAGCGGACGGTATAAAGCTCCTTACCAAGGAATCCATAATCCCGAAAGGGGCGGACGTTCCGGTATATTACTTGGCGGTGGTTCTGGCCCTCGCTCCCGCCATACTCCTCTTTGCGGTCATACCCTTCGGTCCCGAGTTTGAGGTATTCGGCTACAAGGTAAAACCCATAATAGCGGATGTAAACATAGGGCTCCTCCTAGTCTTTGCGATGGGGTCTTTACTTGTCTACGGGACCATATTTTCCGGATGGGCTTCTAACTCCAAATACGCCTTCATAGGCTCCTTAAGGAAGGCTGCCGTGATCATAGCCTACGAGGTTGTCCTCGGGTTTACCGTCCTGGGGGTAGTACTACTCGCCGGGACTTTGAGCACTGTAGGGATAGTTGAGGCCCAGGCTGAGAAGGGGGTATGGTTTGTCTTCTACCAGCCTGTTGCCTTCATACTGTATCTCTTTTGCATGCTCGCCGAATCTGGCAGGGTCCCCTTTGACATACAGGAGGCTGAGGCGGAGCTCGTGACGGGCTACCACGTGGAATACGGAGGTATGCGGTTCGGTGCCTTCCCGCTGGCGGAATGGTATCTGAATGTCATGGCACTCTCAGCCATAGCTGTGGTTCTTTTCTTCGGGGGGTGGTCGGGACCGAATATCCTGGGACCTCTCTCTCCCTACTTCTGGTTCTTGGCGAAGATGTTCGGTCTTGTCTTCTTCGTCCTCTGGCTCCACTGGACCCTGCCCAGGTTCCAGGCAAGGGACGTGACCGAGATAGCCTGGAAGATAATGCTGCCACTGGCTCTGGTAAACTTAGTTGTCACCGCCGTCGTCCTCTATATGTTCGGAGGTGAGTAATATGGGGATAAGGAAGCTGAACAGGAAGGACTACCTTAACATCTTAGAGGCTATATTCTTCATAGACTTCCTCAAGGGACTCTCGGTGACTCTGAGGAACCTGCTCAGGAGACCCATAACCACCGAGTACCCGGAGGAAAAGCTCACTCCGCCGAAACGTTTCAGGGGAGCTCACGGCCACTTCGTCTGGGACGGAACGGAACCGCCCTCTCTGAGGGCAATAGAGAAGTTTATGAGCTTTGAGAAAGGAAAGAGCAGGTGCGTAGCCTGCTACATGTGCCAGACCGCCTGTCCTATGCCCTCCCTCTTCAGGATAGAGGCTGTCCAGCTCCCGGATGGCAGGAAGAAGGTAACACGGTTTGACATGAACCTCCTCAACTGCCTCTTCTGCGGTCTCTGCGTTGACGCATGTCCCGTAGGGTGTCTTACCATGACTGACCTTTACGAGCTCGCTGGATACTCGAGGAGAGACGAGGTCCTCAATATGGAGAAGCTTGAGGCCTTCGGTATAGACTACAAAAACAGGAGGGGTAATGAACCGGACCGTATATGGCCCAAGGATGAGGAGAGGGAGAAGCTCTGGGGGAAGATAGAGTGGAGTGGGTAATATTCAGCTTTCTATCTTTGTGGCTTTTAGTGTCGGTAGTAGGTGCCATATTCGTCAGGAACCCGGTTCACTCTATCCTCTTCTTCCTCTCAAGTGTCTTAGCGATAGCCGGACTGTTCTTGAGCCTCGGGGCAGAACTCATTGCAGGCCTTCAGCTGATCATTTACGCGGTCGCCATAGTGGTCTTTTACGTCCTCGTGATAACCACTATACCCTGGGAGAAGGTAAAGAGGTTTGAGGGTATATACAAAAGAGAGCTTATATTCGGACTTCCCGCTGTAAGCATTATCTTCGGTCTTATAGCCTACCTGATCATCAGGGGTAACTTGGCTGAGCCTGTGGGTACTGTGGGTGACAACGTGAGGGAGGTGGGCAGGACACTATTTACCTCCTATCTCTTTCCTTTTGAGGTCGCTTCCGTTATACTTTTAGTCGCTATGATAGGGGCGATCCTCTTAGGGAGGAAGGAGGAGTGAGCTTAGAGAAGGCTTACATCCTCCTCGGTATCTTGGTGTTTCTGCTTGGACTGCTCGGTGTGATGATAAGGAAAAACCTGATAACTATACTCGTGAGCACAGAGATAATGCTGAACGGCGTAAACCTTGTCCTTGTTGCCGTTGACAGCTACCTCGGGAGGGTGGACGGACAGATATTTGCCCTGTTTGTTCTTACAGTCGCCGCCGCTGAGGTGGCGGTGGGATTGGGTCTTATAGTGTCTCTCTTCAGACTGAAAGGTTATGAGGGCTCTTCCGAGATAGTCCACCTGAGGGACTGACACCATGGAAGGCCTGCTGGTGGTGTTAATACCTTTACTGGCGTTTTTGGTAGTAGGTATTTTTGGGAGGAAGATAGGGGACCTTGGGAGCGGGATAATAACGACGGTAGCAGGGTTTTTATCGTTCATCTTTTCTCTTTCAGTCATACCAAGGGCGATAGAGGAGCCTTTTCAGATAAAGGTTTACGAGTTTATAACTGTAGGGGACTACACGCTGAGGGTGGGTTTTTACTTTGACAGTTTGTCCAGCATAACCGCAGCTGTAGTGACGCTGGTTGCGAGTCTCATCTTTCTTTACTCCTTAGGTTATATGGAGCACCACTTTGGCAGGTGGGCATACAAGTTTTATGCGTATCTTAACCTGTTTTTGTTTGCAATGCTTCTTATTGTTTTGTCGGACAATTTATTGGGGATATTTTTTGGCTGGGAGGGAGTAGGGTTAGCGTCATACCTTTTGATAGGGTATTACCACGAGCAGAAGAAGGCGACGGATTCAGCCTTAGAAGCCTTTGTAATGAACAGGATAGG
>JAJRQX010000148.1 GCA_024280065.1 Aquificota bacterium | reverse complement strand
AGTTTTGAAATAGCTGTTCAGCTCGGAGCTATACTCGCTATCGTTTTTGTGTTCTTTGAGAGGCTCCTTCGGGACGCGGAGGTATGGAAGAGGATAATGATCGCTTTCCTTCCAACCGGTGCGGTCGGGTTCTTCCTTTATAAGTTTATCAAAGGATACCTCATAGGCAACGACACGGTAGTTGTTGTCAGTCTGTTCTTAGGGGGTGTTGTCCTCATCCTTGCGGACAGGTACTGTGAGAGGTTCTGCCACCTTCAGGATATAAATGAGCTTCCCTTGAAGAAAGCCTTCCTGATAGGTCTTTTTCAGTCAGTAGCTGTTATACCCGGAGTTTCCCGCTCTGGAGCGACCATAGTTGGGGGTATGCTTATGGGTTTGTCCAGGAAAAGTGCGGCGGAGTTCTCCTTCCTGCTGGCCGTTCCTACCATGCTCGCGGCGACGGGCTACGATCTGCTCAAGAGCGGGGCTTCCTTCGGAGCTTCTCAATGGGAACTCTTAGGGATAGGTTTCATAACAGCTTTCTTTACCGCTATGCTGACCGTTAAGCTCTTCCTCAAGTTCCTTAACTCCCACGGCTTTACAGTGTTCGGTGTTTACAGGATGGCGGTTGCTGTCCTCTACGCTACTTTCTTTTGAACAGAGCTTCTTAACCTTTACGAAAACAACTTCCATCCGTTTAAAACTATTTAATGGTTTTAAAATCTCTTTTTTTAAAGAAGCGGGGACCCAGCGGGTCCCCTAAACCGGACGGCTCAGGAGGTTGCCCAGCCTTTAAAAGGCGGGAGGTGCTCCGTATTTGTACGGGTGGTAGTCGGGTTCAACCCTGGGGGGCTTCTCACCGAAGTTGTTGACGGGTGCGGGAGAGTCTATCTGCCACTCAAGGGAAGGGGAATTCCACGGGTTGGCGGGTGCCTTCTCACCGCTTGTTAGCCCCTTGATCATACCTACGAGGAACACCAATACTCCCACGCCGAGTATAAGGGCACCTATGGTGGATATCTGGTTGAGGGTGACCCATTCGGGTATGGGCGGGTAGTCAGGGTATCTCCTGGGCATACCGAGGAAACCTGCAACCATCTGGGTGAAGTAGAAGATGTTAGCTCCTATGAAAACTAACCAGAAGCTTATCTTACCGAGGTTCTCAGGATACATTCTGCCGGTTATCTTCGGGAACCAGTAGATCACAGCTCCGAAAATGCCCATCGTCAGTGCCATACCGAGGACGTAGTGGAAGTGTCCCACAACGAAGAGAGAGTCGTGGACCCCGAGGTCTATTGCGACCATAGCGTTGGGTATCCCGGTCAGACCGCCTATTAGGAACATGAATATACCACCGAGGGTGTAAAGCATAGGAGACCTAAGGATTATGGCTCCGCCGTGGAGCGTGGCTATCCAGTTGAAGATCTTAATACCCGTAGGGACGGCCACAAGGACGGTGGTGTAGGATATCAAGACCCTCGCCCAGTCGGGAACTCCGGAGGTGAACATGTGGTGTATCCAGACTATAAAGCTTATAACCGCTATGCCCCATATGGCGAAGACCATTGACTTGTAGCCGAAGATCGGCTTCCTGGAGAAGGTGGCGAGGATCTCGGAGAAGAAGCCGAATATGGGTATGATCATCACGTAGACCGCAGGGTGGGAGTAGAACCAGAATACGTTCTGGTAAAGGAGCGGGTCTCCTCCGAGTGCGGGGTTGAAGAAGTTGGTTCCGAGGTATCTGTCAAGGAAGAGCATCGTAACAGCACCCGCTAAGGAGGGGACGCCGATCAGCTGTATCACGTTCGCGGCTATGAGGCTGTGGATATAAAGGTTCGTGTTCCAGAAGCCTATACCCGGAGCCCTCATCCTTAGGTATGTGGTGATGAAGTTGACGGCAGTAGCTATTGAGGAAACTCCGAGCAGGTGTATGGCAAAGACGTAGTAAGCGGTTACACCCGCGTCCGCATGTGCCGCATAAGGAGGGTACCCTGTCCACATCATCTTGATGTGGTTCCCGGGTATCAGGGTGAGCAGGACTATCACGCTAGCTCCGAAGAAGGCCCAGTAGCTAAGGGCGTTGAGTCTGGGGAAGGCGACATCCCTCGCTCCTATCATCAGGGGTAGCAGGAAGTTTCCGAAACCACCTATATGTGCAGCTATCGCCCACCAGAGGAGCATCACAGCCCCGTGTCCCGTCAGAAGGTAGTTGTAGAAGCTCGGGCTTACCACCTGAAAGCCGGGTGAGGTCTGTTCAAACCTCAGGATCATACCGAATAGACCTGCGACTGTGAAGAACACGAGCCCCGTGACGAAGTACATTATCCCGATCTTCTTATGGTCCGTTGTGAATATCCACTCCTTAAGACCCGCGGAAAACCAAGGGACTGCCACAGCCTCTCTCATCTTACCGCACCTCCTTTATATGTCATTAGACCGCTTTGCCAGTTCAGTTTCACCCTTTAGCCAGAGGGCGAACTGCTCGGGAGGGACAACCTTCAGCTTGGCAAACATGTGGGAGTGTCCCGTCCCGCAGAACTCCCTGCAGAAGACCCAGTACTCCCCGGGCTTGTTGATCTGGAACCATAGGTAGGTGATCCTACCCGGGACCGCATCCTCTACTATCTTGGCTGGCATCACGTAAAAGGCGTGTATCACGTCCATGGAGGTGAGAAGAACCTTTATGGGCTTCCCCGCAGGGACAACTATCTTCTGCTCCTCAGGGACCTCATAGCTCGTCGGGTTGTAGGCTGTTACAACGGTCTTTACCGTGTTACCCTTGTCGTCCAGATACTCAACCTGCCAACCCCACATGAAACCCGTCACCTTGATGGTCATAGCTCCTTCGGGAACGGTTCTCTGCTTTTTAAATACAGCAAAGGAGTATGTGGCTAGGACGAGGACCACTATGGTGGGTACTATGGTCCACAGGGCTTCAAGTCCCCAGTGCCCGTGCTTCTCCTGATCGCCTATCTCCCTCTCACCGGGTTTGAACCTGTACTTCACTATGAAGTAGATACCCGGCAAGGCGGTAACCGCGTAGATCACGACCGCCACCACGAGCCACACCAAAACCGCTTCGTTCCACCACTTGGCTGGGTAAGCCAGCACCTCCTCCATAACCTACACCTCCCTTTTTGCTAACCTGCCAGATATAAGGGCAAAGAGGGCTACACTCCCAAAGAGGGCAAAACCTATTCCTCCGAAGATTATCGTGGGGTTAACAACGAAGGTGCTCCTTGAAGGATCGTAGGTGTAGCAAACGAGAAGTGCGAGATCCACTATGGAGCTGAGGGTAGCCCTACCGCTCTCCGCCTCTATAAGGGCAATCCTCACGTCCCGCTCCCTGGGAACCACACCGAAGAGGTAACGTGTAACCCTCCCGTCTGGTGAGAGGAATATGTAAACGTTCGTGTGGACAAAGGTCTTGTCCCTCTCCGAGTAGAAAAACTTAAAACCGACACTACTGGCTAGAGCCTCTATGTCTTCTGGTTTCAGAAGCCCGAAAACCCAATGGTCTGTAAAGGGTCCGTGGGTATCTACGAACTCTTTAAGGTCCTCAAGGGTGTCCTGCTTATCAAAAGAGAGTACCAGAACCCTGAAGTCCCTGTCTTTAAGGGAAGTCTCCTTTATCAGCTTGTTCAGGTTGTTTATCCTCAATGGACAAGAACCCTCACATGTGTAGTAGGAGAGGAGAAGTATGGTGGGCTCACCCTTGATCAGGTCGTAGAGCTTTACCGTTTTGCCGTCTCTTAAGATCACGTCCACGTTGGCGACGAAACTCCCGAGGTACTTACCCTCGTCTATCTTCAGGAGGGAAGGGTCAAAGAAGTCCTTTTTGAATACCTGGGCACCTCCCATCACCGTTGCGAAGGAGAGGCTGGTAAGGAGGAGCAGAAGAATACCGGCCATCATATCGCGGTGCTCCCAACCAGGTATGCAGTACCCGCAACAAGCATCCACATCACATCAACGAAGTGCCAGTAAACGGAAACCCCCTTCATGAGAGTGGGCTTCTCCTTTGTCATCTTACCACTTATCAGAAGCCACATCACGTAGAGCTGGGCCAGGAGTCCTACCAGAACGTGCGATGTGTGGAGACCTGTTAGAGAGTAAAAGCCTGTCCCGTACATGTTGGAGCTCAGGGTGAACCCTTCAGCCCACAGGTGAGCCCACTCCTTAACGTGAAGTATAACGAACAGAGCTCCAAGGACGAAAGTTGCGAACGTCCACATCAGAGCCTTGCCCGTATCCCCCTCCTCCTCAAGAACCGTTTCAGCTTTAAATATAGTGAAGCTGGAAGCCCACAGGATCAGGGTAAGGATGCCAGCCATACCAAGGCTAACACCTTCAGGCACCCAGTTGGCCCACTCGTCCGCATGGGTCGTTCTCGCCATCCAGAAAGCTGCGAATAGCGTTCCAAATATGACTACCTCCGAAACCAGAAAGGTGAACGTCCCAAGCCAGCCGAACCCTACGTCGGACTCCCTCGTAAAGTGTTCGTTGGCCCAGCCTGCCGCACCTATCAGGATCAGAACGAGGGCCACCCCTCCCACTATAAGACCCGCAAGCTGTTTCTGGTAGTGGAAGAATAAGGTAAAGGCTATTGGAACCAGAAGGGTCCCTATGCCTATGGGGAAGGGCCATACACTCCACTCATGGTGAGCCTCATGGACAGCTCCCTGTGCCATCTCAAACCCTCCTTGAGTAAACATCTGTTTAAATCGCTGACATAAATCAACTTGACATATATCATATAGCAGGAGTTTATGAAGTGCAAGTCTTTCTTGAAGAAAAATGAGTTCCAGGTAAGATTTTTCAGCTTGCAATCGTTGGGGGATAGGGCTATAATCGTAAGAAGTTAGTGCTTACTAATTCAAGGGGGTTCGGTCATGAAGAAGAGGGTGGTGATAATAGGGGGAGGTATAGGAGGTATAGCGACAGCTTACAACCTGAGGAAGCTGACCAAAGATGTCCAGATCACACTGATCTCAAATAGACCCTACTTCGGTTTCACACCCGCATACCCCCATCTCGCTATGGGCTGGAGGAGGTTTGAGGAGATAACCGTCCCACTGGCTCCGCTGATGAGCAGATTCGGTATTGAGTTCGTAAGCGAGGGTGCAGAAAAAATAGACCCAGACAACTCCAAGGTGTTCACGAGGTCAGGTAAGGAGATAGGATACGACTACTTGGTCATAGCTACCGGTCCAAAGCTGGTTTTCGGTGCGGAAGGTATGGAGGAGAACTCCGTCTCCATATGCACCGCTGAGCATGCCTCAGATGCGAGGGAGAGGTTTGAGAGGTTTTGCAAAGACCCCGGACCCGTTGTGGTAGGAGCGATCCCGGGGGTGAGCTGTTTCGGACCCGCCTACGAGTATGCCCTCATGATACACCACGAGCTGAGGAGGAGGGGCCTGAGGAGGAAGGTCCCCATAACCTACGTAACCTCCGAGCCTTATTTAGGACACTTAGGGCTGGGCGGTATAGGCAGGTCAAGGAGGATCATGGAGGACCTCTTCGCGGAGAAGGACATAGGGTTCATAACGAACGTGAAGATTAAAGCGGTGGAAAGGGACAGGGTCGTATATGAAGACCTTGAAGGTAAAACCTATGAGATACCCTCCAAGTTCACCATGATCATGCCGAGGTTCGCGGGTCCCGACGTGGTCCTTTCCGCAGGAGATAAGGTAGCGAGCCCTGTGAACGGGATGGTCCTGGTGAACAGGTGCTTCCAGAACCCAACGTACGGGAACATATACGGAGTTGGGGTTGTGGTTTTCATACCGCCCGTGGAAAAGACTCCCGTCCCAACGGGGACACCCAAAACCGGCCAGATGATAGAGGGTATGGCCAAGGCGGTGGCCCTCAACATAGTTGCGGACATAAACAACTCTCCCGAAAGATACACACCCACCCTCGCAGCCATGTGCATAGCGGACATGGGAGATGAAGGTCTGGGTTTTCTCGCGTACCCTGTCATCCCACCAAGGGAATGGGTAGGTTCAAAGAAGGGAAGGTGGGTCCACTGGGCCAAGACAGCCTTTGAAAAATACTTCCTCTGGAAGGTGAGGAGGGGGAACGTATCCCCCTGGCTTGAGGAGGTGTTCCTTGAGAAGGTCCTTAAGGTAAAGATGGTTGAGCCATGTGACAGGTGTTAGGTCTGATATACTTTCAGTGATGACGGACACGAAGGAGAAGATACTGAGGGCCGGAGCCCAGATCATAGCTTACGAAGGTCTGAAGATGTTCACTGCCAAGAACATAGGCGAGAAGCTCGGCATATCGGACGCGGCCATATTCAAGCACTTCCCATCCATGGACTCCATAGCTGAGGAGATCGTGACAAGGTACACAGAGGAGTGCCTGAGGAGAGTTGAAGAAGCAACAAGAAGGGGTGAGAACGCATTAAAGAAACTGGAGCTTATACTTGAAGGACACATGGACCTCCTTGAGGAGACCAGGGGTATAACCCCGATCCTGTGTTTTGAGTTTTCAAGGAGCAGCAGGAGGAAGATAAGGAAGATGATCTTTGACTTCTTGAACACTTATGCGAGGAAAGTAAGAGAGGTCCTTGAGGAGGGTGTATCCGAAGGGACCATAAGGGAAGACATAGACACGGAGGAGGTGAGCTTTTCCCTGATAGGCTTCATGCAGGCCAAGGTCTTTCAGTGGTTCATAAGGGGAAGGAAGGGAAGGATAATAAAGGACAGGGAGACGGTAAAGAAGGTCATCCTTGACGGCCTTAAGGCCTAACCCCCAACTCTGAACATCTCAACCTTCCTTAAGTTCCTGCCCATCAAGTCCCACCTTAGCTCCGAGTATCTGTCCTCCCTTGCGGACCACACACATTTAAGGAAGCTCGCTATCTCTTCATCGGAGCAACCGCTCCTGAGGAGACGCTTCAGATCAAAACCTTCTGATGAAAAGAGGCATGTAAAGACCTTCCCGTCCGCGGAGATCCTGAGCCTTGAACAGCTGTGACAGAAGGGTTTGGTTACGGAGGCTATTATACCAACTGTAAGGTCCGCATCCCCGTATCTGTAGCTAAGGGCTGTCTCGGAGGGATCGTGCTTTCCGACCTCTTCAAGGGTGTATCTTGTCCTGAGGACCTTCAGGATCTCCTCAGCGGTAAATACCTTGTCAAGGGACCACCCGTTCAGGGTCCCCACATCCATAAACTCTATGAACCTGAGGACCAGACCTCTCTCCCTGCAGAACTCGGCTATGTCAAGGATCTCGTCCTCGTTAAAGCCTCTCACAACAACCATATTTACCTTAACGGGTTTGAAGCCCGCCTTTACCGCCTCCTCTATACCCTCTAAGACCCTTCCGAGGCTCACCTCCCTCCCTGCTATTTTCCTGAACCTCTCCTCCCTGAGGGTGGGAAGGCTGACGGTTATACGGTTGAGACCAGCCTCCCTCAAGGTCAGTGCTTTCCCGGAAAGCAGGTATCCGTTGGTGGTGATGGCTATATCCTCAACACCCGTTCTGGCTATCATACCTATGAGCCTTTCAAGGTTAGCCCTCACAAGGGGCTCCCCGCCCGTTATCCTTACCTTCCTGACACCGAGGCTTCTGGCCACCCTTACGATTCTCGCTATCTCTTCGTAGGTCAGGATCTCGCTCCTCGGAAGGAACTCTATCTCCCTGTCGGAGGGCATACAGAAGAAGCACCTGAAGTTACACCTGTCCGTAACGGATATCCTGAGGTCCTTAAGGGGTCTTCCCAACCTGTCCTTCAACATGTCATGCCCCTAAGACCCACTCACTCTTTCCCGAGGTGAAGACCTCTTTCTTCCAGATGGGGGCTCTCTTTTTGGTCTCGTCAACCGCGTATCTGCAGGCCATGAAGGTCTCTTCCCTGTGTCCCCCGAAGACGACAACCAGGAAGGAGGGTTCACCGACAGGGACGACACCCAACCTGTGGTGTATGAATACCTCTTTAACACCGAACTTGTCTATGGTCTCCTCCCTTATACGGTTCATGACCTTGAGGGCCATCTCAGGGTAAGCCTCGTAGTGGATCTCCTTAACGTCACCGTCCTCGGGTGCACTCCGAGGGACACCCGTGAAGACAACAACAGCACCGCAGTCCCTGGGCGGTTTGTATGAGCTGAGGATCCTCTCAACACCGAACCACTCGTAACCTATGTAAACTCTTGGGACGGAGTATGTGACATTCATGTCATATATTTTATGTCCGGTCCGGTCTTTGACAACCTCTGGTTTTTGTATAATTTTGAGTTAAAAAGGAGGGAGAGATTTGGAAGGATCTGGTCTTGAGACAAAGGTAAGGGAAGTAAGACTCATAGACATAATCCAAAGGGCTGTCCAACTTGACGCGAGCGACATACACTTAGCTTCAGGGGCGAAGCCAGCTGTCAGGGTGGACGGGAAGATCACCTTCCTTGAGGAGTTCCCGGTGCTTACCCCCGAGATGACCCAGAGGCTCGCCTACTCGGTTATGTCTGAACGCCACAGAAAGACCCTTGAGGAGAGAGGTCAGGTTGACTTCTCCTTCGGGGTGAAGGACCTGGGCAGGTTCAGGGCCAACGTCTTCTACCAGAGAAGCTCTGTCGCGGCCGCCTTCAGAAGGCTTCCCTTCAGGATAAGGGAAGTCAAGGAGCTAGGCCTTTCGGAGAAGGTTCTTGAGCTGTGCCACAGGAAGATGGGTCTGGTCCTCGTGACGGGTCCCACGGGTTCCGGTAAGTCTACCACCCTGGCTGCGATGATAGATTACATAAACAGGAACTTCCCCTATCACATAATAACCATAGAGGACCCGATAGAGTACATATTCCAGCACAAGAAGAGCATAGTGAACCAGAGGGAGATAGACCAGGACGTTTACTCCTTTGCGGACGCCCTGAGGGCAGCCCTGAGGGAAGACCCGGACGTCATACTCGTAGGCGAGATGAGGGACAGGGAGACGATAGAGACGGCTCTGAGGGCAGCCGAGACAGGACACCTTGTATTCGGAACGTTGCACACCAACACCGCCATATCCACCATAACGAGGATAGTGGACATATTCCCCGCGGAACAGCAAGAGCAGATAAGGGTCCAGCTCTCCTTCTCCCTTCAGGGTGTTATCTCCCAGAGGCTCCTTCCCAAGGTGGGAGGAGGAAGGGTCCTGGCTTACGAGCTCCTGATACCCAACGCAGGTATAAGGAACCTGATAAGGGAGAACAAACTCCAGCAGATATACTCCCTCATGCAGAGCGGACAGCTTGAAAGCGGTATGCAGACGATGAACCAGAGCCTGTTCAAGCTCTACAAGGCTGGTCTGATAACCCTTGATGAAGCCCTGAAGGCTTCTCCCGATATAAAGGAGCTGGAGAGGATGCTTGGTATAAAGAGGGTCTAAAAGATGCCCAGATACAGGGTGAGGGCTTACACGGAAGGGGGAGACTTAGTAGAGGACGTTATGGAGGCTCCGAGCCTCAATGACCTTGTTGAGAAGGTCCGCGAGAAGGGTTACCATTTCTTAAACGCGGAGGAGATACCTGAGGCCAAGGCTGAGAAGGAGGGGAAGGTCCCGAAGAAGGTCAGGTTCACCTTCTTTCAGAGGGTAGGGGACAGGGACATATCCCTCTTCTGCAGACAGCTCGGTGCTATGGTTAACGCCGGAGTTGGGATAATAGACGCTCTTGAGATAGTTGCTGACCAGATGCCCAACAGGAAGCTCGCCCAGGCGACATCCGAAGTTGCGAGGGACGTTTCGGAGGGTATGTCCCTCTCCGACGCCATGTCCAAGAGAAAGGACGTCTTCCCTGAACTCGTCATAAACCTGGTTGCGGTGGGTGAGGAGACAGGAGAGCTTGACACAGCTCTGATGAGGGCTTCCGACTACTACGAGAAGATAGCTATGATAAAGAGCAAGATAAAGAGCGCCTCCTTTTATCCCGCCTTCGTTCTGGTTGTAGCCACGATCATAGTCACGGGTATCCTGTACTTCCTTGTCCCAACCTTCGCTGAGATATACGAGGGTTTCGGAGCATCCCTTCCACTGCCCACTCAGGTCCTGATAAACCTGTCAAACGCCCTCAGAGAAAACATACTCTACTTCATAATGTTCCTGGTGGGCTTTTCCGTGGTCTTCAGATACCTATACACCAAGAGCTACTCTTTCAAGAGAAGTGTTCACAGGTTCATGCTTAAGCTTCCCAAGTTCGGTGATCTAATAGTGAAGAGTGCCATGGCAAACTTCAGCAGAACGATGGCCACCCTCTTCGCGAGCGGTGTGTCCATAGAGAGGGCGCTGGAGGTGGCCGGTAAGGTCACGGGGAACTTGATAATAAAGGAGGCTGTTGACAAGGTCCAGAAGGAGGTTACTGAAGGTCAGACCATGTGGAGCTCCATGGAGAGGACGGGACATTTCCCGAAGCTGATAGTCGCCATGGTTAAGGTGGGTGAGGAGACGGGAAGGCTTGACGAGATGCTTGACACCATAGCGAGGTTTTACGAGGACGAGGTTGACAGGACCGTTGAGGGACTCATAACCCTCATAGAGCCAATGCTGATAGTGATCTTGGGAACCATAGTTGGTGGTATACTGATAGCCCTGTATCTGCCCATATTCAAGCTAGGCGAGCTCATCAAGTGATCCGTCTATAGATCCTATTTAATATCCTTAAAACCTCCGTTCCCTCACCAAGGACCCGTCTCACCTCTTCGGTGGCCTCCCTGTAAAGCTCCTCCGCCTTCTTAAGGGCCTCCTCCTCTCCGAGCTTGATAAACACACCTTCACTGTCCAGTATGTCGTCGGTCACCTGAAACAAGAGGCCCGTGAGTCTGCCCGCCTTCTCCAAGGACGGTACCAGATCCTCCCTACCCGAGACGATACCTCCGCAGATGAAACACCCCTCAAAGAGCGCTGCGGTCTTTCTTAGGTTGACATCCATAGGGTCATACCCGCCCCTTATGTCCATGACCTGCCCACCGACCAGGCCCAAAGACCCGGACTTCACTGCGAGGGTCCTGGCTATCTCCAGCCTCTT
>JAJRQX010000147.1 GCA_024280065.1 Aquificota bacterium | reverse complement strand
TGGTGAGGCCCGAGGGTTCTGTTCTGGACGTAGGTTGCGGGACGGGCTTCGTCTCCTCTTTCCTCAGAAACTGCCCGGTGGTAGGGCTTGACCTCTCCTACGGTATGGCTGAGGTCTACAGGAGGAGGTTCGGAGCTGTCGTCATGGGGGACGCGGAGGCCCTGCCCTTTAAGGAGGAGAGCTTTGATTGGGTCCTCAGCAACTTCTCCCTTCACTGGACCGACCTCTCAAAGAGTATCCCCGAGCTTCTGAGGGTAGCAAGGGTGGGTGTAGGTATGGCTCTCCCCGTTGAGGGAAGCCTTGAGGGTCTTGACTTTCCCTTCCCCAAGGTGGATGAGGTTTTAAGATACATACCTTTCCCAAAGGAGTTTGAGATAAAGGAAGTCAGAATACCATTCTCGGGGTGGGATCTCGTTAGGTTCTTCCACTTCACCGGATCCTCCCTGAACCCAAAGAGAAGAAAGGTCCTGAGCAGGGACAGGATAGATGACCTTCTCCGCGGTCTTGGAGAACCTAAGTTCCGTGTGTTATTCTTGTATGCGAGGCGGGTATGATCGGGAGGTTGGTCATGAGAACCCTTACCCTCTTTCTGACGTCTGCGATCATACTCCTCCTTGCCTGCAGGGTTGATACCACACCCGCTAAGAACAATTCCGATGAGCCGAAGGGTAGCATATTAGAAGCCTTTGAGAAGGAGCTTACCGAGATAGTTGATAGAGTTTCTCCTTCCGTGGTGACCATATTCGCGGTTCAGACGGTTGAGTTCAATCCCTTTGAGGACTTTGACCTCCCCTTCAGACTTCCCTTTGAACCCTTCAGACAGGAGAGAAGGTCCTTAGGCTCGGGTGTCATAGTTAAGTATGAGAAAGGTAAGGTTTACATACTGACCAACAACCATGTGGTTGAAGACGCGAGAAGCATAACTGTGAGGTTTGACAAGCACACCGAGAGGAAGGCCAGGATAGTGGGAACGGATCCGAAGACCGACATTGCGGTCCTTGAGGTGGAGGCTAAAGGGATCAAGGACATAGAGAAGAGGGTCGCCAAGCTTGGAGACTCGGATAAGGTTAGGGTTGGCCAGATAGTCATAGCCATAGGGAACCCCTACGGTCTTGAGAGAACCGTGACTGTAGGCGTCGTCTCCGCCCTGAAGAGGAGCATAGGGATAACCCAGTATGAGAGCTACATCCAGACGGACGCCCCCATAAACCCGGGTAACTCCGGGGGACCGCTAATAAACATAAAGGGTGAGGTCATAGGGATAAACACGGCCATAGTTGCCTCGGGGCAGGGGCTCGGATTCGCCATACCCATAAACCTCGCCAAGTGGGTCATGGACCAGATACTCCAGCACGGGAGGGTCATAAGGGGCTGGCTCGGGGTTGTGATCCAGGAGATAACACCCGATATAGGGGAGGCGATAGGCGTCAGGGAGGGGATCATAATAGCCCAGGTTATAAAGGACAGCCCTGCCGAAAGGGCGGGACTGAAGGTCGGGGACATAATAATAGCCCTGAACGGTAAGAAGATGGATTCGGTGAGGGACCTCCAGATAGCGATCATGAGGACGAAGCCCGGGACGGTTGTAACCTTGACCGTAATCAGGGAAGGTAAGAAAAGGGAGATTAAGGTAAAGATAGGTGAGCTCCCCGAGAGGGGAGTTACCAGACAGAGGGACTATGAAGGCGAGGACCTCGGCCTTTCCTTAAGGGACCTCACACCCCAAGAGAGAGCGAGGATAGGTGTGGAGGGTGTATTGGTGGTGGGCGTTGAGCCCGGAAGCCTCGCCCACAGGAGCGGTCTCAGGCCCGGAGATGTTATAATGAGAGTAAACTACAGGAAGGTGAGGACGGTTCAGGAGTTCAAGAGGCTGATAGAGAACCTGAAGGAGATGGGTAAGACAAAGGTTCTGCTCTTAGTGAGGAGAGGGGAGAGTAACCTCTACCTAGTTCTCAACTTAGAGTGAGAGGTGGCCATGCCTGACACTGAGCAGGAGCTCATAAACCAGTATCTTAAGAGGATATCAAACATACCCCTCCTCACACCCGAGGAGGAGAAGGAGCTGGCGAGGAGGGCGAAGGAAGGAGACGAGGAGGCCCTGAAGAAGCTGGTGGAATCTAATCTCAGGTTTGTCGTCAGCATAGCTAAGCAATACATAGGTTACGGCCTCCCGTTCTCGGAGCTGATAGCGGCGGGGAACCTCGGCCTCTTGGAGGCTGCCAAGAGGTTTGACCCGGACAGGGGTGTCAAGTTCATATCCTACGCGGTCTGGTGGATAAGGCAGGCCATAATGCAGGCCCTCTCCCAGCAGACAGGAGCTGTAAGGATACCTCTGAAGCAATCCCACCTTATAAGCAAGATAGGGACCGTATACTCGGAGCTCGCCAAGGAGCTTGAGAGGGAGCCCACGCCTGAGGAGGTGGCGGAACATCTCTCCAAGGAGATGATAGCCAAGGAGCTTGAGAAGGAGCTCGGAAGACCGCCCTCCGAGGAGGAGGTAGAGAAGAAGTTTGAAAAAGAGGGCTACAGGATATCCCCCGAGGAGGTGGAGAGGTACCTCCAGGTCTGCAGAATACCCCTATCTTTGGACGCACCGGTCGGGGAAAACGAGGACACCTTCTTCGTTGACTTCCTGAGTAAGCACGGAACCGCGGAGGTAGAGGAGAGCGTCATAAGGGAGGTACTTGAGAAGGAGATCTACAACCTTCTTGACAAGCTACCCGAGAAGGAGAGGAAGGTTATAGAGCTCAGGTTCGGCCTCAGAGGTAACGAACCCAAGACCCTGAGGGAGATAGGGGAGATCCTTAAGGTCTCAAGGGAGAGGGTCAGACAGCTTGAGACGAGGGCACTGAGAAAGCTCAGGAACTTGGCTATGAAAAGACACCTCAAGGACTTCCTGAGCTGATGGACGGTGTCCTCCTTATAAACAAGCCCAAGGGCTGGACCTCCACCGGGGTGGTTGAGGAGGTGAGGAGAAGACTAAAAACCAAGGTAGGCCACACCGGAACCCTTGACCCGATCGCGACCGGACTCCTGATACTCCTGACCGGCAGAGCTACCAGGTTCACCTGGATATTTCAGGAGCTTCCGAAGGCCTATAGGGTGGTTGGTCTCCTCGGTGTTATAACGGACACCTACGATATGGATGGCAACGTGGTTGAGGAGAGGGAGGTTAAGGTGAGCTGTCAGGAAATAGAGAGCGTCCTCGGAGAGTTCAGGGGTGAGATAGAGCAGATCCCTCCCCCCTTCTCCGCCAAGAAGATAAGGGGAAGGAGGGCTTACGAACTGGCGAGGAAAGGTGTAAAGCCTGATCTTAAGCCCGTCAGGGTTAAGGTCTACAGGCTTGAGCTTGAAGAGTGCAGAATCCCAGAGTTCACCGTGTTCACAGATGTCTCCTCAGGAACTTACGTGAGGACCTTAATACACGACATAGGACAGAGGCTCTCCTGTGGTGCGGCTGTGAAGGACCTCGTCAGGATGGCGGTGGGTCCCCTTACACTTGACAGGGCTGTAGACCTTGAGGAGTTTCTAAGGTCGGATAGACCTGAGTCATACCTCATGCCTGTTGAGGAAGGGCTCGGCTTCCTTCCCTCTATCAACCTCAACACCTTTCAGGGAAGAAGGGTCATGAACGGGAACCAGGTCCTGGTGGAGGATAGAGAGTCAGAAGGTTATATTAGGATATACATAGACGGGATGTTTGTGGGTGTAGGGTTTCTGAGGGGAGGCGTCCTGAAACCTGAAAGGCTCATAGTTCCAAAAACTTGACAGTAATATACTCAAATTTTATATTAATAGTCTGGAACAAAAGTTGTAAGGAGGTTTGTAAATGCCCTCCACCAAAAAGGATTACTACGAAATATTGGGGGTTCCTAGGAACGCTTCCCAGGAAGAGATAAAGAGGGCTTACAGGAGGCTTGCAAGAAAGTATCATCCTGACATAAACAAAAGCCCGGAGGCCAAGGAGAAGTTCAAGGAGATAAACGAGGCTTACCAGGTACTCTCGGACCCTGAAAAGAGGAAGATGTACGACATGTACGGACACGCAGCCTTTGAGAGTACCCAACAGCAGCAGGCTACCCATACAACCCACGTATCTGATCTTGAGGAGATACTTAGGGACTTCTTTGAAGGCGGCTTTGGATTTGACTTTGACACCATATTTGAAAGGGCAACCAGGAGCAGGCGTGAGAGGAGGAGACCTCTAAGGGGGGAGGACATACACAGGACCGTTGAGGTCTCCCTTGAAGAGGCATTTAGAGGTGTCACCACCGAGGTCACCGTGTACAGGGAGGTGGAGTGTGAAGCCTGCGGAGGTACAGGATACGACAGGAGTGTGGGCGTGAGGACCTGTCCGACATGCGGAGGAAGGGGGCAGGTGGTCCAGAGACAGTTCATAATCACGATATCCCAGACCTGTCCCACATGCAGGGGAGATGGTGTGATCAGGGAGAGGTGCAGGGTTTGCGGAGGAGGGGGAACTGTCCAGAGGAGCGAGGAGATAAAGGTGAGGATACCACCAGGTGTGGACACAGGGTCAAGGCTTGTGGTTGAAGGTAAGGGTCATGTGGGAAGGTTTGGAGGGCCTCCGGGCAACCTCTACATACAGGTGAAGGTGAGACCCCACAGGGTGTTCCAGAGGGAAGGGGATGACCTTTACGTTGATGTGAACCTGACCTTCCCAGAGGCTGTCCTCGGAACTGAGATAGAGGTACCGACGTTGTCCGGAAACAAGGTTAGGGTAAAGATACCCCCGGGGACTAAACACGGTGAGGTAGTAAGGGTAAAGGGTGAGGGTATGCCGAGGTTGAAGGGTTCGGGCAGAGGTGACCTCCTTGTAAGGGTAAACATAGACGTTCCGAGGATAGGTGTTCTGGACAAGGTTGTGGGGGACGGGAGAAAGTTAGAGAAGCTGTTAAAGGAACTTAAGGACCTTCTCCCAGAGCCAGAAAGGATAGTTGAGAGGTGAGAGCCATGAAAAGGAGGGGTCTCTATACCATAGGTGTTGTGGCCAAGATGTACGACATACACCCACAGACCCTCCGCCTTTATGAACGTGAGGGACTCTTGAAGCCATCAAGAACTGAGGGGAACACACGGCTTTACTCGGACGAGGACCTTGAGAGGCTTGAGTTCATACTGTTCCTGACGAGGGAGATGGGGGTGAACTTAGCTGGCGTTGATATAATCCTGAACATGAAGGAGCAGATAGAGGAGCTCCAGAAACAGATAGACCAGCTTCTTGAGTTCATACAGACCCAGCTCTCAAACGTTCAGAGCGAAGAGCTCAAAAAGGCTATAGTTAACGTTTCCAAGAGAAAGGTGATGAAGGTGGAGGACATCATACAGGCCCAGAAGTCCAAGGAGTAAACTTATCTCCATGGGTCGGATACTGGTCCACATATGCTGTGCCCCGGACGCGGTTTACTTCCTGAAAAGGCTGAGAGAGGACTTCCCGGATGATGAGATAGTTGGTTTCTTCTACGACCCCAACATACACCCTTACGAGGAGTATAGGCTACGCCTTCAGGAGACGAAGAGAACCTGCAAACAGCTGGGTATAGAGCTCATAGAGGGTGAGTATAACCTTGAGGACTGGCTTGAGGCGGTGAAGGGCCTTGAGGATGAACCCGAGAGGGGGAGGAGGTGCTCGGTCTGCTTTGACTTCAGACTTGAGAGATCCGCAAGGCTCGCCAAGGAACTCGGTTGCGATGTTATGACCACAACCCTTCTCATGAGTCCCAAGAAGAGCATACCCCAGCTCAAAGACAGCGGGGAGAGGGTTGCTAAGGAGTACGGTATAAAGTTCCTCGCTTTGGACTACAGGAAGGGTGGAGGGACCCAGGAGATGTTCAGATTAAGCAGGAACCTTGAAATATACCAGCAGGATTACTGCGGTTGCATCTACGGACTCTTCAAGCAGAAGGAGGGTGAGGTCTTCTGGGACCTCGTCTCCTTCGGAGGCAGGAGGCCCGGATCCAAGGAGGAAGCCCTGTTCGTTAAAGAGATAAGGACCTTCGCGGAGGGCATAGGTCTTCCTGTAAGGGAGTTTGAATTCCCCTTCTTAAGCTGGAAGGTGCTTGAAGGGGGTGTTTGGGTGAACAAGGAGGCGGTCCCATCAATAGTCGTCCCCTTCTCCCAGTCAGTCAGGGGAAGGGTGAGGGCGGACGTTGAGAGAGTCTCCGGGAACACCCTCTACCTCAACAAGCAGTTCGTGAGGCTGATCCTCGTGGATAGGCTCGCGGACAGGCCTGTTTCCGAGATCACAGGTGTTGTGAGTCCCACCTTTTTAGTTCCCGCGGAGTGGAGGGAAAGGTTGCTCAGAAGCAGGGTTGAGGTGTCCTTAAGAACAGAGTTCCTTCAGGAGAGGTCAAGGGTTCTACTCATAGGTGGGGAGGAGGCGGACAGGATCATAGGCATACCTGCGGACACACTGCAGGACGGTAGGGGGTTCAGAGGGGACTACGTAATATCCCTTATCAAAAGTAAAGCTGAGAACATAAGGGAGGGCAGAGTCTCCTTAGTTCTCCTCGGTGCCCACTCCCTCGGTAGACCTGGTCAGAGGTTCTTTGAGGAGTTAACGGGGAGGTGCCTGGAGGAGGTCCTGGACTACCCCTCCTGACCTTCAAGGACCCTTTTAGCTTCTCTCCAGAGATCGTCCATCTCCTCAAGGCTCATGTCTTCAAGCCTTTTACCCATCTCCTTTGCCTTCCTTTCCATATACTGAAACCTACTTACGAACCTGTCGTTTGCCTTTTGGAGGGCCTCTTCCGCGTCCACGTTCAAGAACCTTGCCAGCTCAACCACAGCGGTGAGTATGTCCCCTATCTCGTGGGTGAGGTTCTCCTTCTCACCTTTTTCTATTGACTCCTTAAGCTCCCTTATCTCCTCCTCTATCTTCTCAAAGACCTGGTCTATGTGGGTGAAGTCAAAGCCGACCTGGGAGGCCTTATCCTGGAGCTTCTGGGACCTCATAAGGGCGGGGAGGTGTTTGGGTATCCCCTCAAGGACGCTGTCCCTCTTCTCCATCTTTTTCCTTTCCCAGTTCCTCAGGACATCTTCAGCCTTCGCATCACCGAAGACGTGAGGATGTCTTTCTATAAGCTTCCTGACGAGGTGGTCCACCACATCGTCCAGGGTGAAAGCCCCTCTCTCCTTAGCTATCTGGGCGTGGAACACGGGCTGAAGGAGGAGGTCTCCGAGCTCTTCAAGTAGCTTTCTGTCGTCCTTTGAGTCTATAGCGTCAAGGACCTCGTAGGACTCCTCTATGAGATACTTTTTAAGGCTCTCGTGGGTCTGCTCCCTGTCCCAGGGGCATTTCTTCCTCAGTTCTTCCATTATCTTCACTAAATCATCAAAGGTATATCTCTTCATGATGGTGATATTTTAAGATTTTTAGTGATGGGGGAGTGTGAGCGTCTTCAGGAAGTCCTTAGCAGGATAGAGAGGGCCTGCCATAGGTCCGGAAGGGATCCGAAAGAAGTGACCCTCCTGGGAGCTACTAAGACGATTCCCGAGGAGGTGATAAGGAAGTTTTACAGCTGCGGCCTTAAGGTTTACGGAGAGAACAGGGCCCAGGAGTTCCTGAAGAAGTATGAGGCTCTTAGGGACCTCTCCATAGACTGGCACTTCATAGGAAGGCTCCAGACGAACAAGGTCAAGTATCTTATCGGAAAGGTCTCCCTGATACACTCCCTTGACAGGGAGTCACTCGCGGACGAGATCCAGAAGAGGGCCCAGAAAGCGGGGAAGGTTCAGGAGGTCCTGATAGAGGTGAACTTAGGGGGTGAGGAGACAAAGGGAGGAGTTGAGCCAGAGAACCTGAAGAAGCTGGCTGAGTATACTCTCTCAAAGCCGAACATAAAGATAACGGGGCTCATGGCTATACCGCCATACAAGGAGGATCCCGAGGAGGTGAGACCCTACTTTGCAGAATTACGCAAACTGAGGGACGATCTTGAAAGGGATCTCGGTATAGAACTCCCTCACCTCTCCATGGGGATGTCTCATGACTTTGAAGTGGCGGTTGAGGAGGGAGCCACCATAGTCAGGATAGGAACCCTCCTCTTCGGGGAGAGGAAGTATTGAGGGTAAGGTTCAAGGTCTGGTTAGAGAAGGAAGGAGAGCCAATAATAAGCGAGGGGAAATACAGGCTCCTCAAGGAGGTAGAGAGGACAGGGTCAATACAGGAGGCCGCGAGGAACCTGGGCCTCACCTACAAGAGGGCGATAAGCCAGATAAAGACTATGGAGGAAAGGCTCGGCTACAAGGTCCTTGAGAGGCGAAGGGGGAAGGGAGCTAAGCTCACCGAGGCGGGAAAGGAACTGGTCAGGGTCTACGAAAGCGTCCTGAAGAGGTTCTCCGACCTCGCTGAAGAGCTGGAAGACAACCCTCAAACCTGAGCAGGGCCTCCTTTATATCAACACCTGAGGAGAAGCCTCCGAGACCCCTCTTCCCGACCACCCTGTGGCAGGGGACGATCAGAGGTAGGGGGTTCATCCTCATGGCGTAGCCCACGAACCTGGGATGGGTTCCTGTCGCCTTG
Source organism: Aquificota bacterium (assembly GCA_024280065.1). GTDB lineage: Bacteria > Aquificota > Aquificia > Aquificales > Aquificaceae > Hydrogenivirga. The sequence continues at coordinate 6,165 of JAJRQX010000147.1, read as the reverse complement.
GCTAAGTCTGAGTAAGTGACCACACTGCCGAATGGAGCTATTTCCCTTAGAACAATGTAAACCCTCTGGATCTTATCAGGTAGCTCGTTCAGGGAGGTCATGCTCAGGTCCACCTCCGGGTCTCCCCTTTTCTCAAGGTAGTCTCTGAACAGATCCTTGAACCACCCCGGACAGGACTCCTCAAAGGTCCCTCTCTTCAGGTCCGTCCTGAGTATCCTCCTCCCGGAAACCACCGCCTCAAGGATTATGTTCTCCGTTATCCTTATTCTGCAGATCTCCACTATAATCTATGTAAAAGGTTAAAGCAAGGGAGGTAAAGAGAATGAATAAGATCATGTTAGACAATCTCACCCAGCAGAGGGAGAGTCCCGAATACCTCCAGATAAGCTGGGCTGCAGCTATAACCTTGGGTTTCATCCCGGGGCAGTTTTACAGGAACACAAAGCTGAGCTGTATAAACACGCTCCTCACATACCCTTCCGGGTGTCATGCCACCTGTGCTTACTGTGGTCTCCAGAAGGCGAGGGACATGGAGTATTCCAAAAAGAACTTCATAAGGGTTGAGTGGCCAACCTTCAAACTTGAGGATATCATAGAAAGAACCAAGAGGGTGGGACACGCGGAGAGGCTCTGCATATCCCAGATAACCCACCCTAGGGCTATAAGGGACACTAAATACGTCCTGAAAAGGGTAAAGGAAGAGTTGGGAGACCAGCTCTTTATATCTATACTCATGAACGCCACAGGACAGACCTACGAGGACATAGAGGATTACAAAAAACTCGGTGCTGATACGCTGACCGTCGCCTTAGACGCCGCAACACCCGAACTGTTTGAAAAGCTGAGAGGAAGACCCATGAACAGCCCTCACAGGTGGGAAACCTACTGGAAGGTCCTTGAGTGGTGTGCGGACGTTATGGGTGACGGTTATGTGGGCTGTCACCTGATAGTTGGCCTCGGAGAGACGGAGCAGGAGATGGTTGAGACGATCCAGAAGGTAAGGGACCTGGGAGCGAGGACCCATCTCTTTTCCTTCTGGCCTGAGGAGGGATCCCTGATGGAAAAGGAGAAGCCCTGTCCCGCTCCTCAGTATAGAAGGGTCCAGATGGCAAGATACTTGATAGACAACGGAATAGCCAGATATGAGGACATGAAGTTTAACGAGAGGGGACAGATAATAGACTGGGGTGTCCCGAAGGAGGTCTTTGAGGAGGTCTTTTGGAGCGGAAGGCCCTTTATGACCGCAGGGTGCAGGGGCAAGACCACGGAGGTGGCCTGCAACAGGCCCTTCGGGGACAGCTCCGTTTCCGACATAAAGAGCTATCCCTTCAAACCCAGCAGAAACGACCTCAAGAAGATAAGAAAGCAGATCTTTGACTACGATATGGAGACCGCATACCCGGATGTTCTGAACCCGAGCGTCTTCAGATACCAGTAGGTTGGAGACAGGCTGGACAGCGAGGAGAAAGTTTAACAGGAAGACCTCCCTGATATTGGGGGGGTTCTTCCTTGCTATTCTGGTGACCCTCCTGAGGGTCCTTGACCTTCAGATAACAAAAAGGAGCGAGATAACGAGGGAGATAGAGAGGAGGTTTGACAGGGTCGTAACCGCGAGGGTTCCCCTCTACAGGGGGTCCATCAGGGACACAAACGGTAGGGAGATCGCCCTCAGCGTCCCCACCCTGACCGTTTACGTCCACCCAAACACGAGACACCTGAAGAACAGGGAGGAGTTCGTAAGAGAACTATCCTCAATAACCGGTGTCCCGAGGAAGGTTATAGAGGAGCGTCTGAAGAAGGGAGAGGGCAGGCCTGTAAAGGTAGTCTCGGGGGTGAGCAGGGACCTCAAAGGCAGGATAAGAGATCTCATACTGAGAACGGGGAACGCTCCCTTCGTCGGGATACAGGAGGACTACACGAGGGTCTATCCTAACGGGACCTTGGCCTCAAACCTGATAGGGTTCGTCGGGGTGGACGGTGTCGGACTTGAGGGTATGGAGTTCGCCCTGAACAGATACCTCGGAGGTGGGTTTTCGGAGGTGATCATATACATGAACGGCGGGATCGGGCAGATATACCTCCAGCCTTTAAAAGGTCTGATAGGTGAAGAGAACGACGTCACCCTGACCATAGACCTGGGCGTCCAACACCTGATAGAGAGGATAAGGGACGAGATAGTGAGGAGGTGGAAACCCAACAAGGTGTCCATACTCGTCATGGACCTCAGGAACGGCCACATACTTGGTCTAGCCACATACCCTTACTTTGACCCGAACAGGTTTTACAGGTACAGTGCTGAGAGGCGAAGGAACTTTGCTGTAACGGACGTCTTTGAGCCCGGTTCTATAATGAAGCCCTTCTTCGTAGCCTGGGCCCTGGAGAAGGGCTACGTTAAGCCTGAAGCGGTGATAGACACAGGGAAGGGCAGGATCAGGGTCTACGACAGGTTCGTTAAGGACCCGAGAAGGCTCGGTAGGATAAAGCTCAAGGATGTCCTCGTCCACTCTTCCAACGTGGGGACCATAAAGGTGGCCTCACTACTCAGCAGGAAGGATGTGGATGAGATGCTTGAGGTCTTCCACATGAAGAGGAGGTTCGGTATATTCCCAGGCGAAGCGAACCCTCTGATACCCGACCTGAGCTACCCGGCCAACATACTCTACTCCTCAATAGGCCAGGGCATAGCCATGAACACTCTGAACATAGCGGTTGCTTTCGGAGGTCTGGTCACCGGCTACATGATCCAGCCCCACATAGTTAAGGAGATAGTCTCACCTTCCGGAAAAACCGTTTACAGGGCTGAGAGGAAGGTTATCAGGAAGGGCATCCTCTCGGAGAGGACCGTAAGGTGGCTGAGGAAGGCTCTGGTTGAGGTTGTGGAGAGGGGAACGGGAAGGAAAGCGAGGTCCAGATACTTCACCATAGCCGGAAAGACGGGAACATCCCAGAAGTTTGTTCCCGAGGAGGGGAGATACTCAAAGGAGAAGGTGGTTACCTACTTCGTCGGTGTCTTCCCAGCAACGGACCCCAGGTTCGTGGGCGTAATAGTAGTGGACGAACCCAAGGGGAGGAGGTTATACGGGGGTGAGGTGAGCGCCCCGTACTTCAGAAAGCTGGCGGAGAACGTGGCCTTCTACTACGGTCTAAGGCCGGATAAGGTCAAGAAGAGGTAAAATGTCCTTCTCTTCCGCACGGTACCCTTCCGTTTTGGGCAGGCAAACGGGCCTTATGCCCGTCATCTCCTCCACTATCCTCGGGTTAGTCCTCTCGGAGACATCCTCACCTGTGAAGCCGTTGAGGACTATGCCGATTACATTCAGGCCCTTACTCACAGCGTAGAACCAAGTGAGGTAGGTGTGGTTTAAGGTTCCGAGTCCCGCCCTGCCCACTATCAGAACATCAAGCTCCCAGTCAAGGGCAAGGTCTCCATAGGTGTATCCCTTTCTGATGGGGACGGCTATGCCTCCCGCCCCCTCAACGAGGAGGACCTCATACTTAGACCTCAGTTCTAAGAACCTGTCCCTCAGCTCCTCAAGGTCCACCTCTCTTCCCTCTTCCATCTGGGCGGCGTAAGGGGATAGGGGAAGGGAGAATCTCACAGGGACAACCTCATCCACGGGCTGTCCTGTGGCCTCTGCGAGGAGGCTTCCGTCCTGGGGTGTTCCTCTAACGTGGGTCTCCACAGGCTTGAAGCACCCGACCCTGATACCCTTACCCTTGAGGAAGCGGGCGATGTTATAGGTGACGTAGGTCTTCCCCACACCCGTGTCCGTTCCTGTTATCAGAACAGCTCTCATGGGTATCAGGATATATTAAAGTCATGGCTTTTGTCCTGCTTGTGATAGGGCTGACATTCGGATCAGGGTTCATCTTCTTCAGGGAGACTACCCTTGAGGAGATACTCCCTGAGATGGAGAGGGCGAGGGTCATATACCTGGGTGAGGTCCACGACTCAAGGGAGGCCCACGAGCTCCAGCTCAAGGTCATAAGGTATCTTGCGGACAGAGGACACAGATTCGTTATAGCTATGGAGATGTTTCAGCAGCAGTTCCAGGAGCACCTTGACGATTACATAGATGGGCTGATAGACGAGGAGGAGATGCTCAGGCTCACCGAATACAGGAGGAGGTGGGGCTTTGACCCGGAACTTTACGCCCCAATATGGAGGTTCGCCAGGGAGAGGGGTATAAGGATATTCGCCCTGAACATACCGAGCTACGTCCTCAGGGACGTCAGAGAAAAAGGTCTTGAGAACGTGAGGAGCGGTTACCTGCCGCCGAAGATAGTTCCTGTGTCAGAGGAGTACAGGGAGTTCCTCAAGGAGGCCATGGGAAGGCACGAGGGTGTTGATGAGAGGAGGTTCCTTGATGTTCAGAACGCCTGGGACAGCGGGATGGCCTGGAGGGTGGCCAAGCTGGTCGCCGGGAACCCAGACAGAAAGGTGGTGGTAATAGTGGGTTCGGGGCACGTCTGGAGGGGTTTCGGCATACCGGAGAGGGTGAACCATATCCTGGGTGAGGTCCCCCAGGCGGTCCTTTACATGGACGGAAAGGAGGTTTACTTCCGGTTCTCAAAGGACTTCTCCAGGGAGACCTCATCCGCAAGTTCTATCAGGGCCCCGAACTGAAGGCCGTATGAGATTCTGGAAACCTTTACCTTAGGGAACCTGTCTTTTATAAGACGTATGAGGTAGTTGGCCGTAGCCTCTCCTTCCGCGTTCGGGTTCGTAGCCACTATGACCTCCTTCGCTCTGTACTTACCTATCCTCTCAAGGAGCCTGTCCACGGTGAGGTCCTCAGGCGAAACACCCTCCAAGGGTGCTATCCTCCCCTGGAGGACGTGGTAAACCCCTCTGTAGCGTTCCAGCCTCTCTATGGTGTAGGCGTCCTGGGACTCCTCAACGACACATATGAACTGTTTCATCCTCCTGGGGTCAGAGCAGACGGAACAGATGTCCCCCTCTGTTAGGAGGAAGCACTCCTTACAGGGTCTCAGCCTCCTTGAGGCCTCCCTCAGGCTCTCTATGACCTTCTCCCTCTCCTCAGGGGCCAGCTTCAGCAGGTTGTAGACGAACCTAACCGCTCCCCTCTCACCGTATGTGGGTATCTTGGTGATGCTGTCAAGGGCCTCCTTCAGGGTCCTCGGGAAGACCTCTTCAAACCCCAAAACCCAGACCTCCCAGGATACCCCCGAACTTCCTGCTGAGCTCTTCCTTAGCTATGTCCTTCGCCCTGCTCTGGGCCTCGTTGATAAGGTCCATCAGGGATGTCTTCAGCCTTCCCCAGTCCTCCTTCAGACTCTCGTCCTTAAGGTCTATGTCAAGGATCTCTCCGAGGCCGTTGAAAACTATCAGAACACCATCCCTTTCAATTACCTCCTTCCTTGACCTTAAGGTCTCCTTCACCTCCTCAAAACCCTGCTGGAGACCCTTAAGCTGTTTTACCATCTCGTATATGTTCATGCGAACCTCCTTGAGAGGTGTTTTCTGACCTCGTATATTCTCTGAAGTGTAGTCCCGACACTCCCTACCGCTACTATCAGCAGGGCCAGGGGTATCAGGTCAAGGACGATACCTATAAGGAGTGTTAACCACCTTTCGGTCCTCTCAAAGACCCCGCCTATCCCGTAAACACCGAGTGCCTCAGCCCTGGCCCGCGTATAGCTGACGCTGAATGACCCTACCAGGGCCAGGAACGAGAGGAACGTTCCGTAGGGTTCACCCTCGGAAGCATACATGAACCCTAAGGATACGAAGGGTAGGGAGTCGGAGACCCTGTCCACGGTGGAGTCAAGGAAAGCTCCGAACTCGGAGTGCATCCCCATTCTTCTCGCCACAGCTCCGTCTACAGCATCAAGTAAAGCCCCCGTCCCCAGGAGCAGGAATGAGACTATCAGGAGCTTGTAGTATAGGGTTACCGATCCTGCAAGGATTAGGAAGAGCCCGCTCAGGGTTATCAGGTTGGGATGGACACCCCTCTCCGAAAGAAAGGCAACAAGGGGGGATATGGACCTTTCAAAGATGGGTTTGAACTCCCTGCTTATGAAACTCATTCTTAAGAAATAGTATAATGCTATGAAATCTGCGGGCATGAGGAAAATCCTGTCCCTTGAGAACTTAACACTTCTCGCCATAGTGCTCGGCGTTCTGGCAGGTGTTGTTCTCCC
>JAJRQX010000146.1 GCA_024280065.1 Aquificota bacterium | reverse complement strand
GATCCCCACTTCCCTCTCAACCTCCTGCTTCTCTATGTAGAGAACCTCGTAGCCTATTCTCGTGGTCAGATAGGAGTTCTCCTTGAGCCTTTCAACCACCTTCCTGAGGATCGGTCTCGCCAAGTTCCTCACGTCCAAGTGCTCAAAGTAGGCCCTGCCCAGTTCAAAACACTTCACACCGAGCATGTACTTGCCAGACTCCTCCTGGTAGGAAACCCACTCCCTCTCAACGAAGGTTTCAAGGATCCTCTCTATCCTCTCGGGCTTGAGACCGGTTTCCTTCTGAAGGTCTTCAACGCTTCTCGGTTCCTCTTCTATTAGGAAGAGTATCCTAAGAGCGTGGTCAACGTTCTGGATCAGGTAGAAGCTCTTGTCCCGGTGCATAGTTTAAACTCCTATTATACAATTAGTAGTCTGGATGAAAAGGAAACTGGTTATACTGGGAGCCCAGTGGGGTGATGAGGGAAAGGGAAAGATAGTGGATCTCCTCTCCGAGAGCTACGATATGGTCATAAGGTACCAGGGGGGGAGCAACGCCGGACACACGGTCATCTACAAGGGTAAGAAGGTCATACTCCATCTGCTCCCGACAGGCATACTCCACCCGCACGTTACGGGTTTAATAACCCAGGGTATGGTGGTGGACCTTGAGGTCCTTGACAGGGAGCTTGAGAACCTTAAAAAACTGGGAGTTGAGTGGAAAGGGAGGGTCTTCATAAGCGACAGGGCTCATTTGGTCATGCCATACCACAAAGTATTGGACAGGCTCTTTGAGAGGAGGGGTGGTATAGGAACTACCCTGAGAGGTATAGGTCCAGCCTACATGTTCAAGTTCGGGAGGAAAGGTATAAGGATAGCGGACCTTGAAGACAAGGAGAGACTGAAGGACCTTCTTGAGGAGAACTTTTACTTCGTGAAGAGCCTGGCGGAGGGTGTCTTCGGGGAGACCCTCACCGTGAACCTTGAGGAGACCCTCTCCTCCCTCCTCAGGATATACGAGAAATACAGGTACATGGTAAGGGATGTCTCAAGGATCCTCTGGGAGACGGACAGGAGCATGATCTTTGAGGGCGCTCAGGGGACTATGCTTGACGTGGATATGGGTACCTATCCATTCGTTACCTCCTCCAACTCCTCTGCCCTCGGCCTCGCCAACGGGACGGGACTATCTCCCAAGTTCTTCTCGGATGCATACTTTGTGGGCGTAGCCAAGGCATACACGACGAGGGTTGGAGGTGGACCCTTTCCGACTGAGCTAAAAGGTGAAGAGGGAGAAAGGCTAAGAGACCTGGGTGGCGAGTTCGGTTCAACGACTGGAAGACCGAGGAGATGTGGATGGCTTGACCTGGTAGTCCTGAAACACGCGGTCAGGGTGAACCAGCTTGACGGCCTGATAATTACAAAGCTTGACGTCCTTGACTCCTTTGAGGAGATAAAGGTCTGCGTGGGCTATGAGTGTGAAGGGGAGAGGATAGAACACTTCCCAGCGAGCATTACGACCCTTGAGAGGTGCAGACCCGTCTATGAGACTCTGAAAGGGTGGCTCAGGAACACGAAGGGCATAAGGAACATGAAGGACCTACCACCGGAGGCGAAAGACTATATAAAGCTCATAGAGGATTTCACGGGCGTTCCCGTGGTCATGCTGTCTACAGGTCCCGAGAGGGAAGAGTATCTATGGCTAAGACCGGAGCTGAGGCCTTCGTAAGGAGGGCCAGGCACCTCAACTTAGCATTTATCTTCACCATAACGCTCCTCTTTATAGCATCCACAGCTACATACAGCTTCATGGCAATGCCCGTTGTTCCGAAGCTTCTCCTTTACATCTACGGGATAGAGATCGTGACCGGGGTTTTCGCCTTCCTGATCTCTTATCTGCTCAGGAGAAGGTTTCCGGTGAGGACCTCTGAAAAACTCTGGAGCTACCTCGCGGTCAGGGTATACTTCTGGAGCTATGTTCTCCTGAGTATTCCCTTTTGTGTCGCCTTTCTCTTTTACATCTTTGCGGGCAACCTTCCGGCCCTCATCATGGGCTATGTTATCTCCCTGTGTGGTTTAATTATCTTTAGACCCAAAAAGGGGGACGTGGTATGAACCGTGAAGAGATAGTAAAGAAGCTGTATGAAGAGGATCCCCAGTTCAGAGAGTGGAAGGACAAACACGATGAGCTTGACAAGCGGGTAGCCAAACTTGAGAAACACCACCCGATGACCCACGACCTTGAGCTTGAGATAGAGAAGTTAAAGAAACAGAAACTGTACTATAAAGACCTGATGGAGGAGAGGATAAGGGAGTTTATGAGGACATGTAAGGGGTAGGATCTTCAACGCCCGCTTTTAAAAATCCTTCCTTCCTCTCCCTGCATTTGGCACACACACCGCAGTGGATACCTTTCACCGGACTGGCACAGGAGAAGGTCAGCTCAAAGGGGGCCGAGTCCTTAAAAGTTCTTATCACCTCCCACTTCTCCATACCCATGAAGGGGGTCTCTATCCTTATCTCCCTCCTTGCACCTTCGGATATGAGTCTCTGAAGGGCGTCAAAGTAGTCCCTGTTGTTATCCGGAAAGGGGTATACGCCTAAGCTCCCTATGCCTATGACTTCCGCTCCTTTTCTCAGGGCCACGAGGGCGGTCTTTACGGTAAGGACCATGTTCCTCAGAGGGATCTCAATTTGGCTGTCGTCAAGGGGTATGAACCTGTGCCTTGCCGGACCTACTTCCATGAAGAGGGTTCTTAAGGGTGACATGTTCTTATACTGTTTCTTCAGCCTAAACCAGACCTTAATGGCATACCCTCTCTCCACACTCTCCCAAGGCATACCAGCTCTGATGTAAACCGGATAGACGTAAAAGTCCTTCTTAAGGTAGTGAACTAGGAGAGAGGTGCTTTCAACACCCGCGCTGAAGAGGACAACCGCCTTCTTCATACCAGAGACCCCGTCCCGGACCCGGCCACGTGCCTACCGCTGTCAAGTTTTATGATCTCACCTGTCATGCTACATACCTCAAGGAGGTAGATCACGAGACTGACAACGTCCTCAACGGGGACCTCTCTCCTGAGGGGTGTGCTCTTCAGTATCTTTTCCCAGTCTTTAACATCCAGATCCTCAGGCTTCAGGGTGGGTCCGAGGGCTATGCAGTTCACAAGAACGTAGGGTGCGAACTCCTTTGCGAGTACCCTAACCGCGGTATGGAGTGCCCCCTTTGCCACGAAGTAGGCTGTGTAGCCTCTGTAAGGTGTGTGATCCACCGCCCAGTCTCCGAAAGCGATGATCCTCCCCTTCACCTCCCCCTCATTCCTCATCATAGCCTTATAGATCTCTAAGGATATAAAGAGGAAGGCCTCCGCTATAGGCCCCATGTGGCGTCTCAGATCCTCTTCCGTCATGGAATCTATGGGTGTCTTCTCGTAAGGAGAGGCAAGGTGGATGAAGGCGTCCACCCTCCCGAACTCGGCGAGAGTTCTGTAAACTATCTCCCTGCAGGCTGAGATCTGCGTGAGGTCTGCCCTTAGAGTGAGTATATCCGATCCCTTTTCCTTTACAGTCTTTTCAAGCTTCCTGACCTCCTCTTCAGAGCTTCTGTAAACTACCGCAAGATTGTAACCTTTCTCCGCCAGGGCTTCAGCTATGAACCTTCCTATACGTCTTACACCTGTTATTAGAGCTACCTTTCCCATTCAGAAAGTATAACTCAGGTTCAGGAAGAACCTTCTCCCCGGCTCTGGAACTTTGATCCCTGCAGAGAAAGGGTCCCTCAGGTAGGAGAGGTGCTCGTAGTAGAACTTGTTGAGGAGGTTGTCAACACCTGCGGTAAGGCGGAAGCTTCCCATGTCAAAACCACCCTTCAGGTTCAGAATGGCCCAGCCTGGTGTTTTCGTCTCGCTGAGGTCCGAGTCCACCCTGTCCTGTGTTCCAGCCACCAGGACCTCAAGCTCAAGAAACCTCTCCCCTGTATCGTATCTGATAGACGCCCTCCCCTTTAAGGGAGGTATCTCTGCAACGTCCTTGTCTCTTATGTTCCTTGATGGGTCCGTTTCCTTTGTGGCCATAACGTAGGAGAGGCCACCGCTTAAGAAGAGGGTGTCCGTCAGGGCTATGTTTCCCGAAAGCTCGCCCCCGAAAAACCTCGCATCCACATTGGCATAACTCTTGGCCTCCGTTCCAAGACTTACAAGGGTTATGAAGTCCTTCACGTAGCTGGCGAACAGAGATCCTTTTAGGGAGAACACCCCTCTCCTCAGCTCAAGACCCACGTCCAGTTCTGTGTTCTTAGAAGGTTTAAGCTTTGGGTTCCCCACCCAGTCGGGACCTGCAGGTCTGTCAAGGGCGAAGTATCTCTCCTGAGGGTCGGGCGACCTCACTCCGTATCCTGCTCCAAGGAATAGATCAATACCTTCAGCGGGTTTTATAACCACCTGAAGGTTTCCTGATGGGTATGTGTCTACCGCCGAGGTGTCCCTTGTATTGTGGTAGGTGTAGTAGAGGTCCGTATTGGCTTTGCCGGGGTCCGCTTTAGTTTCCGTTCTGTCAAGCCTGAGACCGCCTTTAAAGGATACTCTGTCCGAGACCTTTCTTGAAGCCTCAAGAAAGATGCCCGCATTGGAGAGGTAAGTGTCCGGGAGCGTGTGCTGGATCTTTGTTCCGAGGGTCGTGTCCGAGGACCAGTCCCACCTAAACCCTTCAAGACCGAAGGTGATGTTCCCGAGGGTGTATAGAACCTTAAAGCCAACGGTCCTGGTCCTCGCCACCGTCTCCATGAACATGGGGGCAGTCCTCTTGGTGTTGTCCATGCGGTGGTAAACACGGGAGAAGTAGAACTGAACGGTCAGTTCTTTGGACCTCAGCCTCAGGTTTATCCTGTCAGCGTTATCTTCGGGAGAGTCCATCAGAAGGTAGGGGTATAAAACATCCCTTATCCGCTGGAATGTGTAGGAGACTTCCATGGAGGTCGTTTCCGAGAGGTTAAGACCCACCTTCACCCACCCCGTGTTTAGGCTGAAGGCTGTTGTGTCCCTGAAGGCCTCCTTGTAGTTTGTGTACTCGGTGAACCTCTTTCCCTCACCTGTCCTGTATGGCTTTGAGAACCTGTAGGAGTACCCGAGTAGAAGGTATCCTCTACCGTTCCTGTAGGAAAGCTTCAGGTTTGGGTTCAGATGTTCAAAGGAGCCTCCGATGGTGCTGAGTTTGATCCTAAAGCCCTTCCGTGGCCTTTCTGTGATCAGCTCAACTGTCCCACCTATGGACCCGTAGTTTTTTACATCAAACGGTCCCTTCACCACCCTTATCTCCCTTACCTCAGATAGGTCCACGTGGAAGACGGGAGGGTCCATTCTGTTGGGGCAGGCTCCGAATAACCTTGATGAGTCTACCACCACGCTCAGGTCGTTTCCCTGGAACCCTCTGATGACCACATCATTAGCTATACCTCCTTTCCTCAGTCTCCAGACACCCTCAAGTCTGATAAGGGCGGAGCCTAAGTCTTCTGGGTGTGACTCGGTGAACTCGTAGCTCGTCAGGACCTCCCTTGACGCTTTCGCCTCAACTGGTTCAAGGACCACATCCCCGAATACCACCTTCCACCTCCTTTGTTAATTTTAACGTTAAATTAACGTGAATTTTATCATATAATAGGTCCCATGGAGGAACTTGGCAAGCTGGTGGACTACGGTGTCATAGGTGTCCTTATCTTCATGAGCCTGATAGCCATCACAGTTGCCCTTGAGAGGTTCTGGTTCCTTTACAGGGTAGAGGTTAAGGAGTTCAGGAGCAGGGAGGAGCTTGAGTCTGTTCTGACCAAAGGACTGCACATCATAGCAAGCGTTGCAACAACCGCACCCTACGTGGGCCTCCTCGGGACCGTCCTCGGGATAATGGTCACGTTCCACAGGATAGGTGAGGAGGGTCTTGTAAGGACTGGGGAGGTTATGGTTGGTTTGGCTTTAGCACTGAAGGCAACCGCAGCGGGACTCGGTGTGGCCATACCTTCCACCCTCATCTACAACCTGCTGCTGAGGAGGGTGAAGGTCTTAATCTACCGATGGGAGGCCTGGAATGGAGGAGAAGGAACTGAGCCAGATGAACGTGATACCTCTCGTTGACGTTATGCTGGTCCTCCTCACCATAGTCCTGATAACCGCCTCCTTCATCGCCCAGGGTGAGATCCCCGTGAACCTGCCCGAGGCTAAGACAGGGAAGGAGACAAGAAGGATAGAGACGCTCACCGTCACCCTGACAAAGGAAGGGCTCCTCTACTTTCGGGGGAAGAGGACCACACTTGAGGAACTCAGGAAGCTCCTGAAGAGGAAAAGCAAAACGACGCAGGTAAAGATAAGGGCGGACAGAGATGTAAACCTCGGCAGGGTCATTAAGGTCATGGACCTGTTCAGGGAGGAGGGCTTTAAGAAGGTTGTTATCTCGGTAAAAAGGGATGGGTTATAAGCAGGCCTTCCTGCTCTCTCTGGTCCTCCACGGGGCTGTCCTGATCGGACTCCTTGAAATTAACCTTAGGGCCCCCGTAAGAGAGGAGGTCCCTATCCAGCTTGAGGTTGTGAGGGAGAAGGTAAAAAGGGTTGCGGAGTTAGAACAGAACAAACCTAAGCGATCCAGCCCTGGTCAGAAGGTCCATACAGGTGTTAACGTTGCAAAGTTAGAACAAAACAAACCCAGGAAGGTCAAGAGGAGGAAGATACATAAGGAGAGAACGGTCGGTAGTGCAGGCGTGGAAAGGAAGGAAGAGCGCAGGGTAAAAGCGGAGCTTCCTAAAGACAGCCATTTAAAGGAGAAGATGACCGAGCAGAGTAAAGGTATAACGGAGGAGACACACGGTAAAACGGTTTACGGGGAGCAAGAGGAAACTGCTGAAACTCCCAGCGAGGAAAAGGGAACCACCCTGGACCTTGAAGCCTTCAGGGAGATGGTGAGGGACCACCTCCTTTACCCACCTATCGCAAGAAGAATGGGCTGGGAGGGAGAGGTCCTTGTGAAGGTCGTCGTGAGGGAGGGAAGGGTTGAAGAGGTGAAGGTAGAGAGAAGTTCCGGACATACCCTCCTTGACAGGTCAGCTCTTAGGGCAGTGAGGGAAGCTCTGAAGGAGATCTCTGACATCAACACTTCCTTTACCCTCATCATTCCCGTTATATTCAGGCTGGAATAGAATATTAACCGCCCTATGGGTCTGCCTGCTGGTCTTGAGGATCTGCTGAGGACCGCCAAGGGTATAACCCAGAACTCAAAGGAGGTGAGGGAGGGCTTTGTCTTCTTCGCTGTAAAAGGAACCAGAAGGGACGGACATGAGTTCGTTGAGGAGGCGGTAAGGAACGGAGCCTTCGCGGTTGTTGTGGAAAGAAGGGTGAAAGTGGACAGGGTGAAGGTAATAAAGGTTCAGGACACGAGAAAGGTGCTCGGTGAAGCTGCAAACCTCTTCTTCGGAAGGCCTTCAAATAGGGTCAAGGTTATCGGTATCACCGGGACCAACGGAAAGACCACGGTAACATACATACTTGAGGCTATCCTTAAAGAGGCGGGTTTCAGGCCCGGGGTCATAGGAACCATAAGCTACCGCTTGGGAGAGAAGGTCCTCGGTAAGGGGAGGACTACTCCCGACCCCGTTCTTTGGCACAGTACCATAAAGGAGATGGCGGACTTAGGAGCTACCCATGTTGTTGCGGAGGTCTCCTCCCACGCCCTTGACCAGAAGAGGGTGTGGGGGACCAGGTTTGAGGTCGTCGCCTTCACAAACCTGACCCAAGACCACCTTGACTACCACGGGGACATGGAGAGCTACTTCAGGGCAAAGCTGAAGCTCTTCACGGAATACAGCTACAGGGTGGCTGTGGTGAACGCGGATAACCCTTACGGCAGGAGGATAGCCAGTACTGTGGAAGCCCTCACCTACGGGAGGGAAGGTGACCTGAGGATAGAGAACTTCAAGACGGGCTTTTGGGGATCAGAAATAACCCTATCTTACGGAGGGAAAAGCTACACCCTCACGACCAGACTTGCGGGCGAGTTTCAAGCCTACAACGTAGCCTGCGGTGTAGCCTGTGCTATCAGCATGGGTGTTGAGTGGGACGCCATATCCGAAGGCCTCAGAAAGGTCAGGGTCCCGGGAAGGTTTGAAGTGGTAAGCTCCGGTAGAGGTTTCTCCGTGGTCATTGACTACGCCCACACACCTGATGCCATGGACAACGTTCTGAGGACCATCAGGAAGCTAACAAAGGGCAGGGTTATAACCGTTTTCGGTGCGGGAGGAGACAGGGACAGGTCTAAGAGGCCTATGATGGGTGAGGTAGCAGAGAGGTGGAGCGATCTTGTGATCCTGACCTCCGACAACCCGAGGTCCGAAGATCCTGAGAGGATAATAGAGGATATACTGGCGGGCATTAAGATGAGGAGAAAGGTATTCGTCCAGCCGGACAGGAGAATGGCCATAAAGGTAGCCCTTGACTTAGCCAAGGAAGGGGACGTGGTAGCGGTTTTGGGAAAGGGACATGAGGAGTATCAGGAGGTTCAAGGGGTAAAATATCCCTTCAGCGATGTTAAGGTTGTTAGAGAGGTCCTGTCAGGAGGTGGAGATGTCCTGTGATTTTGAAGGGCTTTACTACAACGTAAAGCAGGAGCTGTTAGACATTTTCAAAGAGGCGGAGAAACCCATCCCCAGGGTGAAGCTGAAAGACATGAAGTCGGCGAGGATCTGTGGTCTCGTGAACTTGGCTAAGATGATCCTCTACTTAGAAGGTATGGGCATAGTGACCGTTGTGAACAGGGATGAACCCTACCAGAACTGGGAGGTGGAGGTCCAGGCTCAGGTTCTTGATGTGTTCTTTGAGCAGATATGAAGAGGTTTTATCTTGTTAGGCATGCCCAGAGCGAGTTCAACGAGAAGGGTATATTTCAGGGCAGGCTTGACAGTGACCTCACGCCTCTAGGTTTCGTCCAGGCTAGGCTGGTGGCCAGGTTCCTGTCTGACAAAGGTGTAGAGAGGCTAGTCTCCTCACCCCAGAGGAGGGCCTACAAGACCGCCTTGGTTATAGGGGACGTCCTCGGGATCGGGGTTGAAGTGGACGAGCGTCTCAGGGAGATGTCCTTCGGTGACCTTGAGGGCAGGAGGTTCTGGGATCTGGTGGAAGAGGAGAGGGACATGATACTGAACTGGCTGAGAGACCCCGTCAGACACCCCCTGCCCACGCAAGAACCTGTTGAGTCCTTTGAGAAGAGGGTCTGCTCCTTCCTTGAGGACATGGTCTCTTGGAGGGAAAGGAACGTTGTCATCGTCGCCCACGGCGGGACCCTCCACGCAATAGTCTGCCTTGCTACGGGTCTTGGTCTTGAGAAGCTCTGGAGGGTCCACATGGACAACGCGAGCGTCACACTCCTTGAGTTTGACCGCAGCTTCAGAATTGCCTACCTGAACAGAAGGTGCCACCTAATCTGAAAAGACCGGTTCTATCCTCGTCCTTATCCACCTTTCGTCCCACCACTCAAGGGGCGTGACCTCAAGACCGTCTATGAGTATGCTGAAGTGGAGGTGGTCTCCGAAGGCGAGGCCCGTCATGTCCGTTATACCTATTATCTGACCCTTTTTGACGAATTCTCCTTCCTTAACCCTGAAGTCAGCAAGGTGGGCGTAAAGGCTCATTATCCCGAAGCCGTGGTCTATTATGATCGTGTTACCGTATATGCCGAGGTCCCCTGTGAAGACAACCACACCGCTGTTGGCCGCCGGTACATCAGAGTTCCTGACGGAGGCGAGGTCGTATCCCAGGTGCCAGCTCCTGCCTATAACCTTGCCCTTGTATATGTATGTCCTCCTCTCACCATAGTAGGATATGACCTTACTGTTGGGCATCTGCAGGAACCTCCCCTTCCAGAACCTCTGAGGCCTTGACCTCATCCCTATCTCCCTTATCCTATCTTCGTTCTCTTTTCTCATCTCTTCGTTCACCTTTCTGAAGGCGGTTACGAAATCCATCTCCTCAAGGTCCGCCCCGAGGAGGGAGTATATCTTGGTTCTCACCAGGTTTTCTCTTCCGGTTAGGTCTATGGTTACCCTCCTGAACCTGTTCCTCTTTATACCCGTCCCGAGGGGGATCACAGTTCTGTTCCCCACCCTGTCCACAGCCACAACCCTTATGACCTCACGTGTGGATGTCTCCGGCGGGACACCGAAGAAGGCTATGTAGACGTTGTCTTCGGAAACCTTAAAGGACCTGAACCTCCTCTTACCCACCTCAACGAATAGGTCCACCTCCTCGCTAACCTTCACCCTTATACCCCCTGACCCGCCCTGACGTACCGTGTAGGGGGCATAGATGATCCTGATCCTCGGGGGTTCTGTATCCACAACAGCCTGAACCTGAAAGCTCTCCTTAAGGAAATAGAACCTCCTGAGGATGACCTTCACTGTCGTGGGTCCGTCCTTCAGACCCAGCACCTTGGGTTCAACCCTGAAGGTCACCTCGTTCGTCCTTTCTGGAAGGCTACCTCTGAATAAAACCACCTCCTTAGGTCCCTGAAGTGCCACCACCTCAATGAGGTCAACGTAGTTCCTCGGCGTGACGGTCAGGGTTACGTCCTTGATCTTGGGGAGCTT
>JAJRQX010000145.1 GCA_024280065.1 Aquificota bacterium | reverse complement strand
TGGATCTGGGCAGGTTTCAGAGTAACTTCAGCCCTCAGAATGAGTGTGTTGGAGGTGACGTAGGTCTCCGGTTTCAGGACCCAGAAGCCTCTCTTCACCGAGTCCTTTTCTACATCAGGCAGGTTCAGGGCAACCCTCTCGCCTGCCTGGACTTTCCTTACGAATCTGCCGTGGTTCTGTATCCTCCTGACCCTCGCTACCACACCTAAGGGTTCCACGACAACCCTCTCACCTTCTTCAAGCGATCCCTCTACGCAGCTACCCCTCAGAACCGTGCCGTGGCCCTTAACCGTGAATGCGGAGTCTATGATTATCCTGAGAGATCTGTCCTCGTAGCCTTCAAGGGCCTTCAGTGCCTCCTCTTTTAGCGTCTCTTTTAGAACCTCAAGACCCTCTCCTGTCTTTGCCGAAAACCTGATCACGGGGAGGTCAATGCCCTCGCTTCTCAGAAAGTCCCTTAGATCCTCCTCCGCTATCCTGATAAGCTCAGGGTCAGCCCTGTCCACCTTTGTCAGGACACCCACACCCCTCCTCACACTAAGGGACTTGGCGACCCTGAAGTGTTCCACAGTTTGGTCCATGACACCTTCCGTAGCGTCAACCACAAGGATCACACCCCTTGCGGGGGATAGACCGGCTATCGCGTTCTTGATGAACCTTTCGTGGCCCGGGACGTCTATTATCTCAACCCTGAGATCGGCCTCCGGATAGTCAAGGTATGCTACGCCTATGTCTATGCTCATCCCTCTCCTCTTCTCTTCAGGCAACCTGTCCGTGTCTATACCTGTTAGTGTCCTTATGAGGGTAGTCTTACCGTGGTCTACATGCCCAGCGGTTGCGAAGAGAACGAACCTCATGGTCTGTATCTGAAATAATTAAAATATCACCTATGTTCTCCGAGGTATTCGGTCTTGAGGTAAACCCGCTGATAGTCTTCGGCTGGAGCCTTCTGGTCGGTTTGATCTTCTCAACCGTCGGTGCTGCCGGGGGTATCCTGGCGGGTGTAGGACACATATCCCTATTCGGGATACCTCAGGCCAACACGGTTAAGGTAATGAACCAAATGATGGTCCTCACCTCAACCCTTATAGCGGTTCCCTCTTACCTGAGACAGAGGAGGGTTGTGGTAAGCCTGGGTATCCTGCTGGGTGTCGGAAGTGTAGCAGGTGCTCTGATAGGATCTTACCTCTCCTACAGGTTCCTTCCAGATCTGAAGACGTACAAACCCCTCTTCGGTGTGTTCACCCTTGTGGTTGCCCTCAAGATACTCCACGAAGTCCTCTGGTCTAAGGAGAGGGAGAGGATGAAGCGTATTGACGAGGAGATAGGGAAGTCCAGGACCTCCGATCTGAGGACCCTCAGGGTGAGCTTCTCAAAGGTGGAGATAGGCTTCCTTGACAGGACTTACTCTTTCAGCACCTTATCACCCGTCGTGGCCGGCTTTACCGTGGCGGTCGTCTCCTCAGCCCTGGGTGTGGGAGGAGGTTTCCTGCTGGTCCCCTTCATGGCCTCTGTTCTGAAGATACCAATGTTTCTTGTTCCGGGGACGAGTGGTCTGTCCATACTGATAACTATGGTGGTAAGTATAGGTAACTACGTCAGCATGGGTGCCGAGGTGAACGTTGTAATGATGGGTATTGAGGTTGTGGGAGTGGGTCTGGGATCCCTCCTGGGGCCGCAGGTCTCAAGGGCTCTGAAGGAGAGAAAGCTCAGGATACTCCTCGGCTTCATACTCCTATACATAGGTATAGGCTACACGGTGGGTGATTACATAAGGGATAACTTTGGTATAAGGATAATATGAGTGGAAGGGAGGCCCTCAGGGACATACCCCAGATATCCAAAATAGTTGAGCACTTCAGGGACAGGTTCGGTGAGGACCTCATCAAACGGGTTGCCAGGGAGGTAACTGAGGAGTTCAGAAAGGAGATAAGGGAAGGAAGGAGAAAAAACGCGGAGGGTATACTCTCGGAGATAGAGAGGAGGTTAAAGGAGAGGTCCAAAACAAGTCTGAGGAGGGTTATAAACGCGACGGGTGTAGTTATAAACACCAACTTGGGCAGGGCTCCCCTTCCCGAAGAGGCTGTCAGGTTCGTGGGGGAGATAGCGGGAAGCTACTCAAACCTTGAGTTTGACCTTAAGGCTGGAGAGAGGGGCTCAAGGAATTCCCACGTAGAGGGATACCTCAAAGATCTGACAGGGGCGGAGTCCGCCCTTGTTGTGAACAACAACGCGGGAGCGGTTTTTCTCGTCCTAAACACACTGGCAAAAGATAAAGAGGTGGTCCTCTCCAGAGGTGAGCTCGTGGAGATAGGCGGAAGCTTCAGGATACCTGACATAATGAGGGCCTCGGGAGCTATCCTCGTTGAGGTGGGGACCACAAACAGGACAAGGGTTTCTGACTACGAGCGGGCGATAAACGAGAACACAGCACTCCTTATGAAGGTCCACAGGAGCAACTTCTACATTGAGGGTTTTACGGAAGAGGTTCCCCTGGAAGATCTTGTCCGTCTCGGCAAGGAGAAGGGTATCCCCGTTTACTACGACGCCGGGAGCGGTCTTATGGTGGATCTGGAGAAGATAGGCATAAAAGGTGAGGAGCCTTTCTTCAGAAGGTGCTTAGAGACTGGTGTGGATATAGTTTCAGGGAGCGGAGACAAGCTCCTTGGTGGTCCACAGGCTGGAGTGATACTGGGAAGGAGGGAGTTCCTGGACAGGATGAAGAAAAACCCGCTCATGAGGGTCCTCAGGGTGGACAAGATGACACTCGCAGCTCTTGAGATGACATTGAGGATCTACCTTGAGGGAAGGTGGGAGGAGATACCTGTGATAAGCATGATCTCCCAGAGGGAGGAGACCTTGAAGAGGAGGGCTATGAGGCTTAAGAGGAAGATCTCGGGTATAGACAGGCTTGAGGTTGATGTTGTCAAGGACGTCTCCAAGCCCGGAGGGGGATCCCTTCCAAGGCTTGAGCTTCCCACTTACTGCGTCAGCCTCAGACACACAGAGCTTTCCGTGGATGAGCTGGCCAGAAGGCTCAGGAACGGAGACCCTCCTGTTGTTGGGAGGATAAAGAAGGACCAACTCCTCCTTGACATGAGGACCGTAAGGGACCACGAGGTCGGATTAGTAGCGGAGGCGGTAAGGAAAGCTATAGATTTTTTCTAAAAAAGTTAGAACCCACCTTTGAGTATTTCTAAAGAAGGCTATACTCTGCGGATCTAAACTCTTTACTATGGCGAACCTGATCAGACTGGTTAGGGCTTCAGGGTGAGCTGCCAAACTGGGTCCGGGGGACCTGGAGGAGCTTCTGAGAGACCTTAACGTTTGGGAGGACAACAGAACCGTGGTCCCCCTCGGTGACGACGGGGGAGTTTACGATCTGGACGGTAACCTTACCGTTCAGACGATAGACGTCATAACACCCGTTCTTAACGACCCGTACCTCTGGGGTGCTGTGGCAACCGCCAACTCCCTCAGCGACATATACGCCATGGGAGGAAGACCTTTAACCGCCCTGGCCTTCCTCGGGTTTGACCCATGCAACATGAAGCGGGAGGATATAAGGGAGGTCCTCAGAGGTGCTGTGGACAAGCTGAAAGAGGCAAAGGTAACCCTAATAGGCGGGCACACAATGGACGACAGGGAGCCCAAGTTCGGCCTCGCGGTTTTCGGGGTGTGTGAGAGACCGGTTACCCTGGATGGAGCGAGACCTGGTCAGATCCTGGTTCTCACCAAGCCTGTGGGGACGGGGGCTGTGGTGAAAGGTGTAAAGGAGGGTATGCTGAAGGAAGAAGACATAAGAGAAGTCATAGACAACATGACCGTCCTCAACGACAGGGCATCACGCCTCATGCTTGAGGTGGAAGCTACAGCCTGCACGGACGTTACCGGCTTCGGACTTCTCGGCCATGCCTGGAACGTGTGCAGAAGGTCACAAGTCGGCATGAAAATATTCTTCAGTAAAGTCCCCGTGTACAAGGAGGCTCTTAACCTGATCAGGTT
>JAJRQX010000144.1 GCA_024280065.1 Aquificota bacterium | reverse complement strand
TATCCTCTATGCGTATGACCACCTTAAGATAGCCGTCGGTTCTCCTGAGCTCACCAAGCCTGCTCATCACCTCACTCTGTCTCAACTCCACCACCCTGAGCGGGTTCTTTAGGTCCAGGGGGACCCTTTTAACCCTGACCCCATCTTCCTCAAGGATCACGAAGTTAAAGCTCTTCTCGTGGCCAGCCTCAGAGAAGTCAAGCTGATAGAGGGAACCTGTGTAGAAGGCCCTTGCGGGAGAGTCCTTTATCTCCTGATACCTGTGGACGTGACCCAGGGCAACATAGTGAAACACTTCGGAAAGGCTTGTGGGGTGAACGGCGAAGTATTCGGTTATGGTCGCTTCCTTCTCTGTCCTCGTAAACTTGGCACCCGCTATGAAGAGGTGAGCCAAGAGGATCCTGTATCTGAACTCTTTAACCTTCTGGGCCAAGTATCTGATGAATGCTCCCACAAGTTCGCTGTAAGTTTTCTTAGCCTCCTCACCGGCAGGTGTCAGGACCCTCTCAGAAGGGTATGGCAGGCAGGCTACACCTAAATTTCCCAAGCTGAAGACACATTCTTCCCTACTCGGTCTGTCAAATATATGGACGTTTGCTATCTTGGATATTCCCTTTATGCTCCTCATAAAGTCATAGCTGTCGTGATTCCCTGCTACGACCACAACGTCCAGACCGAGGTCCCTGAACCTGAGGAAGAGATCAAAGATTATCTCCTTTGACTCGTTGTCCGGGTTAGCCTTGTCAAATACGTCGCCCGCTATAAGGACAAGGTCGGGAGAGGACTCCTTAGCGAAGGTAACTACCTGGTCAAGGGCGTAAACAAGGTCTTCGTTCCTGCTGACCTTACCCAAGGTCTTTCCTGCGTGCAGGTCAGCTATGTGAAGAAGTCTCATGGTTCCTTATTATCCTCCTTAGCTTCTCCATAAAGTTTGTCTCCTCTCCGTAGTATTTCTCAAGGAACTTATACTTCTCCTTACTCCTTCTGTAGACTATTTCAACTACCTCTTGAGGCGTATCAACAAGACTCATGAGGTCAAGGTCGGACTCATCTATAGTCCCGAACTTGACCATGTAATTTCTCATATAGTCTAATAACGGTTCCCAGAACTCTTTACCGAAGAGTATGAGCGGAAACTTGTAGCTTTTGCCCGTCTGTATCAGGGTCAGGGCCTCAAAGAGTTCGTCAAATGTCCCGAAACCTCCCGGGAATATGACGTAGACGAGGGAGTACTTCAGCAACATGACCTTCCTGACGAAGAAGTAGTCAAACTTAAGGGATAAGGTCTGGTATCTGTTTGGGTGCTGTTCTCTGGGTATCTCTATGTTTAAACCGACCGAGACCGCTCCGCTGTCGTACGCTCCCCTGTTGGCCGCCTCCATTATACCCGGGCCTCCTCCTGTTATTATGGCGTAGCCGAGCTTTCCCAGGTTGAAGGCTGTTTCGTAGGCGAGTCTGTAATACCTGTCCTTCTCTTTACTCCTTGAACTTCCGAAGAAGGTGACCGCTGGTCCAACGCTTGCGAGCTCGTCAAAGCCCTGAACAAACTCACTCATTATCTTGAGAACCCTCCAGGTATCACCCTGGCGAAGCTTGAGCTCCTCTATTATCTTCAGGCTGTCCTTACTCATTCAAGTCCTTTATCATATCCTGTATCTTGAGTTTATCGCTGTTGACCATTATGTTCACACGGACAGGATACCTGACATAGTATCTTTTCCTTTTCTCCTGTACCTCCTCCACCTTATTTGAAACCTGAACCTTCTTCTGAGATGCCATCGGGGGGACGGTTATCAACAGTATAGGCATAAGGAGGAGGAGAACCCCCATATTTAAACCCTCATTGGCATAATTATACATCTGTAAGGGTCTTTCTCGTAGTCGTCCGCCTCTATGAGAGCTGCAGTGTCCGGGGTTGTGAACCTGAACCAGACCTTATCCGAGTCAAAGCTGTCTAAGGCTTCCAGAATGTATTTACCGTTGAAGCCTATCTCAAAGGGTTCACCTACGTAGTCCACGTCCAGTTCCTCCCTGCCTTCACCAAACTCGGGGTCCATGAACTCAAATACGGCTAAGTTGTCTGCTAAGGAGATCTTCACGGGAAACACCTTACCCTCCGCAAGGCCCGAGAGCCTCTTGAGGGCTCTTTTGACCTCATCAACACCGATCAGAACCTCCGCGGTGAACTCCTTTGGGATCACCGCCATGTAATCTGGAAACTCGCCCTCAAGCAGTCTTATAACCAGCTTCCACTCCTCGCTTGACAGGTATGCGAAGCTCCCATCCTCACTCTTGGCTATCCTAACTTCCTCTATACCGGTGAGGAGCTTCTTCAGAACCTTCAGACTCTTCCTCGGTATCAGAAGTCCTCCAGAGAAGGACCCTTCGGGTTCGTATAGGGCAAGCCTGTGGCCGTCCGAACCTACGAAGTGAATCTTGCCGTCAAAACCTCTGATCAGCATACCCTGAAGTGCTATCCTCGTTTCCTCCTTGGCTATCGCATACTCAACCCTGTCTATACCCTCCAGTATGAGGTTTCCACTTACCACCTCCTCGCCCTCAAGGGTCTCTGGGAACTCAGGGAAGTCCTCTGTGGGTACCGTTGGTAGCTTGAAGGTGCTCCTTCCTCCCGTAAGAACGAGCCTGTCCCCGTCCGTCTCAAGGTAGAGGATCGCGGAAGTTAGATTCTTTACTATGTCCGATAAGCTTCTGGAACTTACACACACGGATCCCTTCTCCTCTACCTCCGCCTTCAGGTTCAGGACGAGGTAGTTCTCAAGGTCAGTCGCCTTAACGGTCAGCACATCGTCTTCCGCGGATATAAGGAAGTTAGTGAGTATCGGGAGAGCGGACTTCTTCTCTGTAGCCTCCCTCGCCTTCTTCAGGGCTTCCTCAAACTCCTCCCTGTCTATCTGGAGTTTCATCTCTGCCCTCCGGAGGGTTTATGTAATTTTACCTCAGTTCAGGTCAGGACCTTCTCCTTTCTCTTAGCCTTCAGGTCTTCAAGAAGTTGGTAGTCCTTCCTGATATCCCTCCCAGCCCTCGTGAGATACCCTCCTACCATCATGGCGTTCGTCATGAGGACTGCCATACCGTGGAAGTCCCTGAGATTCTGCTCCCTCCCCCCGCATAGTCTCAGTTCCGCCTTCGGATTTGTGAACCTGAACATAGCTATGATCTTAAGGGCTTCCAGGGGTGTTACACCGGGAGAGTTCTCAAGGGGTGTTCCTGGTATCGGCATTAGGAAGTTCAGGGGTATTGAGTCCACTTCAAGCTCCCTGTAAGTAAGGGCGAGATCCACCCTGTCCTCGTCCGTCTCACCCATACCGAAGATACCACCTGAACAGGTGGACAGCCCAACCCTCTTTACCCTCTTTATGGTCTCAAACCTTTCCTCCCAGGTGTGGGTGGTAACTATTTGGGGGAAGAACCTCCTTGAGGTCTCAAGATTGTGGTTTATCCTCTTTACACCGGCCTCTTTTAGCTTCCTTAGACTCTCCTCGTCCAGGGTCCCAGCGGAGACGCAGACGTTTATGGGTATCTTTTGGACTTCCTTTATCTCCCTTACAGCTTCCACTATCCTGTCCACCTCCTCGGGTGTTGCCCGCTTGCCTGCGAGAACTATGCAGTAGCGGTTTGCTCCGAACTCAACACCCCTTTCAGCTCCCTCCACCATCTCTTCCTTAGGAACCAAACCGTATATGTTTATCGGCGTTTTGTAGAACTTGGACTGGGCACAAAACTTGCAATCTTCAGAACAGGCACCGCTTTTTGCGTTTATTATGGAGCAGAACTCTATTTCATTTTCGGGAAAGAACCTCTTCTTTATCTTCTGAGCAAAGTGGGTCAGAAAGGCAACGTATTCGTCGGGTACCCTCAAGAGTGAGAGGGCTTCTTCCTTTGTAAGAGGCTCATACCTTACCGCCTTTTCGTAGAGATCTATGATAAGCTGCTCATACCTGTCCATACCGATCACCTCCTTTTTTTGAAGGTTGGATAAATATAATAACCTTCCACGGGACAGCACCTGATCTTCGTTTACGGGACCTTACCCTGGGCTTGCGGGCAGGCTTGAACCTTTCTGAGAATACAGGTAGTATAATTCTTCCACTCCGAGGGGGCGAGGTGGTTGGCTTAGACCTCAGGGACAGGCTGAAGGAGGTTGTTGAGGCCTGCAGGGTTTTGACATCAAAAGGTTGGATGCCTGCAACGAGCGGAAACGTTTCCGTAAGGTTGTCCGGGGAGCTCATAGCGGTCACACCTTCGGGAAAGCGTAAGGACATGATTTCCGAGGAGGACCTGGTAGTGGTGGACATGGAGGGCAGGGTGGTCTCAGGAGGTAAACCCTCCGCGGAGACACTGATCCACATAGCTATTTATAAAGTCAGGCCGGATGCTCGGGCCGTGGTTCATGCCCACACTCCTGCCTCCACCGTAGTTTCAAGGGTGATCGGTGATAGGGTATTACTTGAAGGCTACGAACTCCTCAAGGCCTTTGAGAGTGTAAACACTCACGAGACTACACTTGAGGTCCCGGTGTTCCCGAACGACCAGAACATGGAGAGGTTATCATCGGTGATAGTTGACCATCTGAAAGGAGCTGAAGGGGTCAGGGCCTTCCTCCTCTCTTCCCATGGTGTCTACACCTGGGCAAGCTGTATGGATAAGGCCCTCACCCAGCTTGAAGCCCTTGAGTTCCTCCTTGAGTGTGAGTTAAGGTTAATGACCTTCAAAACTTAGGCTTTATTTTGAAGGTGCACCTTCCGTAGCCCTGAGCCGTGCAGGAGATCTCCTCAACGTCAAACTTTTTGTCAAGTAGCTCGCTGAGGAAGCCCTTGAAGAAGCCCGCCATAGGCCTGCACACGGGTTTTTCACTCTTCCCTACGGCCTCAACGAGTATGGAACCCTCAACCTGGATCACCATATTTGAGAGGTCAAACTCAAAGAAATCAATGAGCCTTGAGGACTCAGCTATTATGGTCAGGAGCTCCAGGGCTTCGTCAAGCCTGTCCGTGTAAACGCCGTAGCGTTCCTTGAGCGTTCTCGCACCCTTTCTACCGCCGTATTCGGCCGCCTTCTGGATCAGTCTGTCTATGCCGAACTTGGCGAACTTGTGGACGTCCCTGTATCCGTCTATGAGGGCGTCCCTGTGTATCAGGACGGACTCCCTCTCTATGGCCTCCGCGAGAGCTTTGATGTTGTCCTTCAGATGTCCCATCCTAAACGCCTCAGCTGCTCCCTTCCTTCCTCCGAGATCTTCTCTCTCGTCCATGGCGGTTCAAATACAAATTCTACAACAACGTCCTTTAGCTGGGGGAACTTTTCAAGGACCTTCTGCCTTACATGCTCTGCGAAGAACTGCTTTGCAGGACAGCCCTGGACCGTCAGGGTCATCTCTATATGGGCCACGCCATCCTTTACCCTTATCCCGTAGATCAGACCGAGGTTGACTATATCTATAGGTATCTCTGGGTCCTTCACCTCCTTAAGGGCTTCAAGGATCTCCCTCTCCATACAGAACAACTTAAGACTTTATAACCTGAAAGGGAAGGATATCCGTCATAGGGGAGTATATTATATATACCTTTTAAACTTTATGGAGAGGTGAACCCATGGCGATTGAAGAGAGGGACTCCTGTGGTGTCGGTTTTGTATGCAGGATAGATGGAAAACCTGATCCCAACATAGTCAGGTGGGGCGTCCAGGCTGTCAAGAACCTCACCCACAGGGGTGCTATCGGGGGTGATGGGAAGACGGGGGACGGAGCGGGCGTCCTGACTCAGATACCGAGGAAGTTCTTCGGTAGGGTTCTCAGAGACCTGGGCTATGAGATCTCCGACATAAAGAACCTCGCGGTAGGTGT
>JAJRQX010000143.1 GCA_024280065.1 Aquificota bacterium | reverse complement strand
TGAGAAGTAGGTCCGCCTCCTCCATGGTCATTGGCCTTCCCAGCAGGAACCCTTGAGCGTAGTTACACCCGAGGTTCTCAAGAACCCTGAGCTGGTCGGGGCTCTCAACACCCTCAGCCACCGTCCTGAGGTTAAGGGTCCTTGAAAGGTCCACTATCGCTGAGACTATGGCCCTGTCCACCGGGTTTGAAACCACGTTGCTTATGAAGGATATGTCTATCTTGATTATGTCAACGGGGAGTCTCTTCAGGTATGCCAGAGAGGAGTAGCCCGTCCCGAAGTCATCTATTGCCACTTTGAAGCCGAGGGCCTTGAGCCTTTTCAGGACCTTCTCCGACTCCTCTGGGTTATACATCAGGGATCCCTCCGTGATCTCAAGGGTTATGCAAGCGGGGTCCGCTCCCACTTCCTTCATTATGCCGACCACCTTTTCAAGGAACCTCCTGTCCGCGAACTGTCTCGGTGATATGTTCACGCTGATGTTTATCCCGTAGCTCTTGCACCACTCCCTCGTTATGGAGAATGCCTCCCTCATAACCCACGCACCCACCTCCCTTATGAGGCCGAGCTCCTCAAGTATGTCTATGAACTTTGATGGTTCACATGTCCCAAGGTCAGGGCTCTCCCATCTGAGGAGGGCCTCCATGCCGACCAGGTAGGCGTCCTCTATACTGTATATGGGCTGGAAGTGTAGCGTGAACTCTCCCCTATCAAGGGCCTTGTGGATCTTGCTCTTTACGGTAAGTATCTCCATAGCCCTTCTGTTCATGTCCTCGTTGAAAAAGGCGAAGCTGTTCTTCCCCTCCTCCTTAGCTTTATACATGGCCATGTCCGCATTCTTTATAAGAGTTGTGGGGTCCATGCCGTTGTCCGGGTAGAAGGTTATCCCTATGGATGCTGAGAGGTAAACCTCTTCCCCGTTCGCCTCAAAGGGAAACTCAAAGAGACTCAGGATCCTCTCCGCCATCATGACCACCTCATCCACGTTCCTGACGTTCGCGATCACAGCCACGAACTCGTCTCCTCCGAACCTGGCAACCGTGTCCGTCTCCCTGAAGACAGAGCTTAGCCTCCTCGCCACCTGAATCAGGATTCTGTCACCGACCTCGTGGCCGTAGGTATCGTTCACCGTCTTGAAATAGTCAAGATCTATGAACAGGACCGCTACCTTCGTCCCGTCTCTCCTCGCTGAAGCTATGGCCTGCTGTATCCTGTCTCTGAGGAGAGTCCTGTTGGGAAGCTCTGTAAGCGGATCGTAGTAGGCCTTCCTCTTAAGGTCCTCCGTGTAAGCCACTACCTTCTTGGCGAGGCCCTCGAAGGCGTCCCTCAAGACCTTGAGATCCGAGAGGTCCACGCTGGGAAGGTCTATCTTAGGGTTCTTCTCTATGTTTGCGGCTATCTCAGACACTGACCTGGAGAGCTTTGATATAGGCGTGTATATTGTGCTTCCTAAGAACCTGGCTAGGAGGAAGGCTATGAGGGTTATTATGTATATGGAGGTGAAGTGGTTTACGAGGTTGGCGAATAGGGCGTCCCTGTAAGGTTTCACCGAGATCTGGGTAACAACGCTCCAGGGTATGTCATCCCTCAGCTTCTCTTCCCTGAAGAAGTAGATCTCTCCGGGACCTTTTTGGGAGATAACCAAACCGCCCTTTATGGGCTTCAGGTCCCCCGGGTCAAAGTCCTCCAGGGGATCCACATCCCTGAAGGATGAGGTTATGACCTTTCCGTTCCTGTCAACGAGGGTTATGAATACCCCTTTCTTCAGGGAGAACTCCTCTATGAGCTTTCTGGCGTGGTCTAAGTTAAGTCCGCAGTAGGCGTAACCTATGAACTCACCATCCTTTATGGCGGGGACCGCTATTCCCACAACAGGCCTTAAGGCGAACTTTGCTATGAAGACCTCGGTGAAAACGTGCTTGTAGGTCCTCTTTATCTCCTTGTAGTAGGGTCTGTAGTTGAAGTTTGTCCCTATCATATACCTTCCCGCAGGATTAACGACAGGATAAAAGGTTATGGCAGTTGCTTCCTTGTCCGCTATGTAGCAGGCGTGGAACTCTTCAAAGGACCTCCTTATCGCCTCTGTGTCCTTCTGGAGCTGCTCCCTGTTGCTTGGTCCCCATATGACGAGCCTGTTGGCTAGCTCCCTCACAGCTCCGTAGTGGACGTCAAGCCAGTAGAGGAGCTGGTTCCTGACGTTCCTTGTAATCGTGTCCATGTCTATCTTTACGGTCTCTATCATCCTTCTCTCCTCACGCTTTGAGTCGTAAACCGCCTTTAGGAAAAGGGGTATAACCGCCACCACAACCAGCGAGACGAAGATGACCTGCCTGAAGGTTATCTCCACCTCCCTCCTGAGGAAGCCTCTGTATATGAGAACTATCAGGCTCGCGAGGGTCACGTTGAGGAGACCGTTTACCGCGAACTTGAGGGCTGTCGTTACCGCCCCCAGCCTGTCGGCCTCATCAAACCAGGTCATAGAGAGGAAGACCAGGGGAATCCCTATAAGGACCCAGTAAACCCAGTCGGCTGCTATCATGCCTATTCTGTATCTCCTGAGGCCGGCCACCGTGAGGAACTCAAGAAGGTATGCGAAGGAGGTCCAGGTGTTGTCCGTCAGAAGCTGGACCTGGAGGCAGAGTATAAGGGCTATGGGAAGCGAAAGGAAGAAACCCAGTATATCAAGGGCCACGTACAGGAACACACCGCCGAAGAGTATGCTCATTCTGTCAAAAAAGAGGTCAAGGCTGATCAGGTTACCGCCCACACCGAGACCGAGAAGAACCGGGAAAGCTGCGATCCTTCCCCTACCCCTCATAAAGAGGTGCCTCTATAATTCCTCCCCCCAGAAGCACGTCACCGCTGTAGAAGGCTATGACCTGACCCGGCGTTATTCCCCTTACCTCCTCCTTGAACCTGACTATATAACCATCGGAAGTTTTGATCACGCTTTCAAGAGGAACGGGGGAGCTCCTGTACCTTATCTGGGCTGAGACATCCCTCCACCTCTCTAAGGGAACGTGGAAGTTTATCTCCTTAACTATGAGGGCGTCGTTGTACAGATACTCCTCCTCACCCACGACAACGGTGTTTGTCTCAGGGTCTATGTCCACAACGTAGAGGGGCCTCGTCCATGAGATCCCAAGTCCTCTTCTCTGGCCTATGGTGAAGTGGTATACACCTGGGTGCTTACCGAGGACCCTCCCGGATACATGCCTTATCTGGCCCTCCCTCCTTCCAACGATCCCCTCCAGATACTCCCCCGGCGACTTCCCCATCAGGAAGCAGACCTCTTGGGAATCCCTCTTCTTAGCAACCTCAAGTCCCTTCTCTTCCGCTATCCTTCTCACTTCCTCCTTTGTCATGTCTCCCAGAGGAAACATGAGCAGGTCAAGGTCCTCCCTCCTGACCAGAGCTAAGAAGTAGGACTGGTCCCTTCTCCTGTCCACAGCCCTCTTTATGACCTTACCGAAACCTTCCACATCTTCTATCCTTGCGTAGTGTCCCGTAGCGAGGAAGTCTATATCCGCTACCTCCCTCAGGTATCTGGCGAAAAAGCCGGTCTTAACCTCCCTGTTGCACACCGCACAGGGGTTTGGTGTCCTCCCCTTAAGGTACTCCTTTACGAAGTAGTCTATTACCCTTTCCCTGAATACCTTCTCCCAGTCAAAGGTTAGGTGCGGTATACCTATCCTCTTAGCCACCCTGGCTGCGTCCCTAACGTCCTCGGGGGAGCAGCATATATGGTGGGTCCCCTCAACCTCGCAGGCCTCAACGCTGTGAAACCTCAGGGTAACGCCTATGATCTCGTAGCCCCTCTCCTTAAGAAGGAGTGCGGTGACGCTGCTGTCCACACCACCGCTCATGCCTACCGCGACCCTCATAACCTTTTGTAATTTATTTCTTGGATGAGAGATGTTCCCACAGGAACCCGATCACCTCCGGGTCAAGCTCCCACCTCCTTATAAGGTCCTCCCTGTCTTTAACCAAAGAGACCGCCCTGAGCAGGAAATCCCTCGGGGAGCTCTTCCTGTCTATTATCCCGAGCCTGAGAAATCCGAGAACGGTTCTCCTTACGTCCTCCGCTATGCCTTCCATCATCAGGTCAAACTTGAACTTCCTGTAGAGATCCCGCCTCTCCTCCTCCGACTTACTTAAAAGTCCCATGGCGAAACCGCATATCCTCACCCAGGTATCCACGGTCCTTCCCCACTCCTCCCTGGGAAGACCTCCAAGCTCAAGGTTTATGTAGTTGAGGAGGTATCTCGCCACATACTCTCTGGCACTCTCTAAGTCCTCAAAGCCCTCTAAGGGTTCCTCCCTCCTGAGAAGGTGTGTGAGGTCCTTCCTCACGCCGATACCCTCTCAAGGAAGGACCTTATCCTCTCGGACCACCTCCTCGCCTCCCACAGGATCCTCTCCTCATCAAGGGTCTTCACCTCACCTTTGTACATCAGGACTCTTCCCCTACATACGACCGTATCTATGTCGGAGGACTTGGCCGAGTAAACCACCTGTGCTACGGGGTCATATAGGGGCTGAAGGTGGGGGGTGTTCGGGTTTACAAGTATCAGGTCCGCCTCGTAGCCCTCTTTTATTTTACCAGCCCTTATGCCCACCGCGGAAAAGCCGTTCTCGGTAGCTACCTTCAGTGCTGTCCTCGCATCTATAGCCTTTGCGTTCATGGAACTTCCTTTGTGGAGCTTAGCCATGGTGGACATCTCCTCAAGCATGTCAAGGTTGTCGTTGGAAGCGGACCCGTCCGTTCCCAAGCACACGTGTATACCCCTCCTAAGATACTCAGGAACAGGAGCTATACCAGAACCGAGCTTGAGGTTGCTCTCAGGACAGTGGGCCACCTTCACGCCTCTTTCCTTAACTATCTCCATATCCTCTTCATCAAGCCAAACCATGTGGGCACAGAGGACCCTCTCCGAAAGGAAGCCTATATCCTCAAGGTGTCTGATCGGTGTCCTTCCGAACTCTTCCCTTATCCTCTCCACCTCACCTCTTGTCTCCGCAACGTGTATATGGAGGTAAAGGCGGAGGTCCTCAGCCAGCTCCTTCGCTCTCCTTAAAGTGGTCGGCGAACAGGTGTAAGGAGCGTGGGGGCAGATCACGGGAAAGACGAGCTCCGATCCCTTCAGGTCTTCCGCGAACCTCCTCGCCTTTTTTATATACTCCTCCGGGGTCTTCGCTACCTTTGTTGGGAAGTCCAGTATTCCGAAACCAAGACCCGCCCTTACACCCGCGGACTCTGCAACTTCACCGACGACCTCCTCAAAGAAGTACATGTCCATGAAGAGGGTCGTTCCCGACCTTATCATCTCCAAGATGCCGAGCTCCGCACCCGCCCTGACGAACTCAGGGGATACGAACTCGCCCTCTAAGGGCCAGATCACCTTCTGGAGCCAGTCCATAAGGGGGAGGTCAGCCCCTATGCCCCGCAGAAGGGACATGGGAACGTGGGTATGCATATTGGCGAAGGAGGGAAGGGCTATCTTGCCCTCCGCGTCTATGATTTCTTTGGCTTCAACCTTGAGGTTTTCGCCTACCTTCAGTATCCTGCCTTCCTTTATCGCTATATCCGCCTTTCTTCCCGTCTCTCCTAAAAGGGCCCCCCTTATGAGGAGGTCGCAGGTCTCCATAGGAGGATCTACCACTTCAGCTCGTTTGCCTTCGCATACGTCTGGGGCTTCCTCTGGAAGAAGTCCGTCTTCGTGTTGTTTATCTTCCTGAAGTCATCTATCCACCTCATAGGATTGTCGGTGATCTCGGGGTAGAGAGGATCAAACCCTATCTGGGTTATCCTGAGGTTGCCGAGGTACTTTATGTATCTTTCTATCAGCCGATCGTTTATACCGAGGATCTGGTTCTGGGTTACATACTGCCCCCACTTTATCTCCTGATCCACAGCGTATTTGAAGTACTCCCTTATCCAGCTCTTTATCTCTGGTGTGAAGAGCTCGGGCTGTTCCTTCTGGAGGGTAAGGATCATGTTTCTGAAGAGGGTGACATGGGTCAGCTCATCCCTGTTTATATACTTTATCTGCTGGACCGTGTTTGTCATCTTCCCCTGCCTTCCAAGGGTGTAGAAGAAGGCGAACCCGGAATAAAAGTACAGGGACTCAAGTATGTAGTTCCCTATGACCGCCTTTATAAAGTTCTCCTCGGTGGGTTTTCTTATGAACTCGTTGTAGACCTCCGCAACGACCTTGTTCCTTTCAAGGAGCCTCTCGTCCTCCCTCCAGTAGTTGTAAATCTCGTCCGCCTTCCTCGGGTCCACCACCGACTCAAGTATGAACTGGTAGGAGTAGGCGTGGACCGACTCCTGAAACTCCTGAGCGGTTATGGCCATCTCTATCTCGGGTGCGGTTATCATGCGGGCGAAGTCCTTGAGCATGTCCACCTGGAAGGAGTCAAGGGCTATGAGGAAGCTGAGGACAAGCTCGTACGCCCTCCTCTCGTAGTCTGACAGGACCCTCTCGTACTGTTTCTTGTCCTCAAGCATCGGTATCTCTTCGGGTATCCAGAAGTTGGAAAAGCCCATCGTCTTGTAAAGGTCAAATGCCCATCCGTACTTTATCTCATTGATCTCTATGATGTTGGTCGGGTTTCCATTTATCACTTTCCTGCTGCTCGCGTCCCTGTCTCCCTCCGGGTTGAAGATGGGCTTCCTGGTAAGGATCTTCTCCCCGCTTCTCAGCATCCCTGACCTCCTTATATAAATTTAGACCGCACAGCTCTCGCACTCCTCTATATCGGTGACCGACTTAGACCTAAGATAGTATACGGTCTTAAGACCAAGCTCCCAGGCTAAGGTGTATATCCTTGAAAGTGTGGGACCGTCTATTCTCTCCGGGTCTATGAAGAGGTTAAGAGACTGGGCCTGGTCTATCCATTTCTGCCTTACCGCAGCGGCCCTTACGATCCACTCCTGGTCTATCTGGTATGCACTCTTGTAGTGCCAGAAGAACCTGTCTATCTCGGGAGGGACCTGCGGGAGTATCCCGCTCATGTTCTCCTCCTTATAATACTTGGCGAATACAGGGTCTATTGAGGGCGTAGCTCCTAGTATAAGGGACGTTGAGCCTGTAGGCATCAGTGCCAGAAGATAACCGTTCCTCATACCGTAGGTCCTCACATCCTCAGCCAGCTCCCTCCAGGGGAGGTTGTTCCCGTTCTCCCTTGAGTTCTCCTCTATCTCATCTATCTTCCTGCCGAAGAATATGCCCCTGCTCCAGTCAGAACCCTCAAAGAGCCTGTATCTTCCCCTCTCCTTGGCGAGCTCCACCGAGCCCTTAATAGCGTAGAAGGCTATCAGCTCAAAGAGTCTGTCCGCGAACTTAAGATGCTCCTCCGACTCCCACTGTATACCGTGTTTAACCAGACAGTAATGGTAATTGGAAACCCCTATACCTATAGCTCTGTATCTTTTGTTCGTGTATTCCGCCTCGGGTATGGCGTAGTAGTTCATCTCTATGACGTTGTCAAGCATCCTGACGAGCTTGGGTACTACCTTCTCTATGGTTTCCTTCGTATGTACCTTCCCGAGGTTTATAGAACCCAGGTTGCAGACGACCACATCCCCTGCCTTCTTCCTGTAAACCACCTCTCCCGTCTCTGGGTCAAGGGTGTAGCCGAGGTGCTTGCTGGGTGACATGTTCTGGACCACCTCGTAGCAGAGGTTCCCGGAGTAGATCATGCCAGCATGCTTGTTCGGATTAAGCCTGTTGGCGGTGTCCCTGAAGAAAATATATGGCTCTCCAGTTTCAAAGGCGACAGTAAGGAGCCTCTTCCACAGCTCGAAGGCATCCACCTCCTTCTTGGCCTCCGGAGGCAGCTCCCTCTCCAGCCTAAGGTACTCTTCCTCAAACTCCTCTCCCCAAAGGTCCTCCAAGTTTTTACCGTTCCTGACGTTCTTCGTGTAGTAGGGGTCAAAGAGGGTCCACTTCTCCCTGTTTTTGACCCTCTTCATGAAGATGTCTGGGATTGACACCGCAGGGTGTATGTCGTGAGCCTTCTTCCTCTCATCACCAACGTTAGTCTTCACCTCAAGAAAGTCAAGGATGTCTTTGTGCCATATGTCCAAAGTTATTGACGCTGAACCCTTCCTCATCCCTAGCTGGTCCACGTAAGTCATCACATCGTTTATAACCTTCACAACAGGTATGACTCCTGAAGAGGCGCCCTTGAACTTCCTTATAGGAGCACCGCTCGCCCTCAGCTTACCTATGTATATGCCGAGGCCCCCAGCATGCTTG
>JAJRQX010000009.1 GCA_024280065.1 Aquificota bacterium | reverse complement strand
TACCTTTAGCCCTTTTCATATTTCTATCAAACATAGATACGCCCCTGGAAGGCTTCTGGTGGGGTGTCAACTCATACGGGACCTTCGGTGGGGACACGGACGCTATCGGTTTTCTGGTAGGTTCCATGATCGGGGCCTACTTTGGTGTTGAGGTTTTTCCAGAACATCTAGTTAAAGGTCTGGAGAACTCAGATCATTATGAAGAGTTAGCAAAAAAGCTATATGATATTACAGAAAAGATGATAATAAGGAGGTAAGCGGATGCCTTACAGATTACAGGAGAGCTTTCTGAACACTGCCAGGAAGAGAAGGGTTAAGGTCTCCATCTACCTCGTGAACGGGGTCAGGCTTCAGGGTAAGATAAGGTCCTTTGACATGTTCACCATACTCCTTGAGGACGGAAGACAGCAGACTCTCGTTTACAAACACGCCATAACGACGATAATCCCTCATGAGAGACTTGAGATAGAGTTTGAGGAGGCGGGCGTGCCGGGGCAGGGTTAGAGCATCCCCGGCGGTTTCCCTTTACCTACGACGAGCCTCTCTACAGGTTTACCACCTTTTAGGTGCTCCTTGATTATTTCATCAACATCCTCCTTCTTCACGTTACCATACCAAATCGCATCGGGGTATACGACTATGGTAGGTCCCATCATGCAGGGACCAAGGCAACCTGTAGGAGTTACCGCTACGCTCATGAAAAGCTCAGGGTCCTCCTGGAGCTTTTCCATGAACACCTGATACAGGTCCCTGCTACCCTTCTCCGCACAGGACCCCTGGGGATGTCCTGGCGGTCTCTGGTTTACGCATATGAAAACATGCCTGAATTCCATTCCTTCACCTCCGGAGAATTTTATAAAATTCTAACAGCGTTATGATAAACACCCTTATGAGTTCAATCAACTATTTGAGTACCTTCTTCGTCTTTATAAACCATATGTATAGATCAAGCTCAGCCTGAGATACGGATAGCCTACTGCACAGTTCTGAAAGGATCCTCTCCGCTTCTATGTATCTCCTGGGTGTCATAGTCTTCACCTCCGGAAAGAGTCTTGTCTCCACCATGAACCTGTAAACGTGTCTGTCAAGTATGGCGAGGTCCCTGTAGCCTATGTTCCTTAAAAAGTGGGAAGCCTCTTTGTAGCCGAACCCCTTTATCTTGTAGGGTGAGCCGGGATCGGCCAGGAGTCTCCTGAGGGTGTGGGCATCTCTGCCTTCCCTGATCAGACCCTCTATCTCCTCCCACCTATCTCTCAGGGAAACTATCCTCTCCGCCCTCTGCTCAGGAAACCTGTGTCCGTGCTTGGCTATTATCTGGGTGAGCGTTTCCCTGCTCATGGTCCTGAATCCCTCTATCCCAACCTCGGCCTGTATTCTTATACCCATGCTGGCGGAGGAGTTGGCGGTGAGTATGCAGAAGCAGAGTTCCGAGAAGAGGTCCGCTTCGTAATCTACGTCTATGAAGGGTCTGAAGTTAAAGTGAGTTTTCCCTTCTCTTCCGAGGCGTGAGAACTCTTCAAGCCTCCTATGAACGTGGTCCCTGACCACGGGTACCGTTCTCTCAAGTATGTCAAGTGCCTTCCTCATGGTGTGCTTGACTCTCTTGAGTATATAAGGTCCATAACCTTCACTATCTTTTCCATGACATCTTTCTCGGTCCTGCCGACTACGTTCACGTGTCCCATCTTCCTGCGAGGTCTTTTCTCCTTACCGTACCAGTAAACCTTCGTACCTTCCAGCGAGAGGATCTCTTCAAGGCGGATCTCGTTAAGGTCTAGCCCCAGTATGTTCACCATCCCTGAAGGTGTCTTAAGATCCGTTGAACCCAGAGGAAGACCGCAAACCGCCCTGAGGAGGTTCTCAAACTGGGAGGTGTAGGCACCGTCAAGTGTGTAGTGACCCGTGTTGTGGGGTCTCGGGGCTATCTCGTTTATGAGCAGGTCCCCTTCTTCGGTCAGGAAGAACTCAACAGCGAGGAGGCCTACTATCTTCAGGTCTTCCATAAGGCTCTCCGTAATTGACACCGCCTCCTTCTCCACCTCCGGCAGGGAGACGGTCCTGTTGTAAACCAGTATCCCTCCGCTGTGGTGGTTTTCCGTGATGGGATAGACCTTCACCCTCCCACCGGGGTCCCTTACGCCTATGACGGAGACTTCACTTCTGAACCTGACGAGCTCCTCCACGACGAACCTCTCCTCGGGAGGATGGTTTCTTCTGACCTTTTCAAGGTCCTCCAGGCTTTCTATCCTGTACTGTCCTTTACCGTCATAGCCCTGCCTCTCCGACTTTACCACGGCAGGAAGACCCACAGAGCTCACTAAATCCTCAAGCTCACCCATCAGACCCCACAGGAACCTCGGGAGAGGGTATCCCAGCTTTGTGAGGGTTGTCTTCTCTTCTATCCTGCTCCTCTTCATCAGGAGGACCTCAGGGGGAGGCCTCAGCAGATCGGCCACCCTCTCCACGACCTCCGATGGAACGTGCTCAAACTCGGAGGTTATAACATCGCAGAGATTTCTGAACTCATCAACCTTCTCAGGCGGGGACCACCT
>JAJRQX010000142.1 GCA_024280065.1 Aquificota bacterium | reverse complement strand
TTCCTCGTAGGTAACGTCAAGGACATCCTTGAAGGCCTCATAGAGCTGTTTTGGTAGTAGGTGAGGCTCACCGAAACTGACAAAGGGAGAGACGTACTTTATCCCGAGCTTCTCAAAAGTGTTCTCCTCTTTTACGAAACCGGCCTTTATGTTCTCGGGCCCCATCATGACCCTCGTGCAGGATAGGACATCCATAACATGACCCTTCAGGAAGGAGGGGAGGGAGTAGATCATGGGAACGAGGAGTATGTCTATCTTCTTCGCGGTTATCAGCTCACCTATGTGGCCCGCCAGGGCTTTAACCGGGTAACAGGAGTCCATCCCTATCCTTCCCTTACCGAACTCCCTGTACTGCTCCTCGGAGGTGTCCGAGCTGAAGATTATGTTCCTTCCTGGTATCCCGAGGGCCTTCAGGAAACCTATCCAGAACCTGTGAGTAGACCATACGTTCAGAAACTTGGGTATTCCTACTTTTATATTGGACCTGTCCTTTTTTACCTGACGGCCCCTTTTCAGGAGCTTGGAGATCATTTCAGACCTCCACCCTCGCGTTGAATGCCTCCTTCTGGACGAACTGGGCGACGCTCGGGTAACGCTTCCTCACTTTCTCCATCTCTTCTTTTATGACCTTAAGCTCGTTCCTGTCCTCAACCAGTCCTTTGGGACAGGAGTTGTTGACTATTATCCTCACCCACCCCTCAGGTAAGGGAACCTTTGACCACGGCCTTCCCTTTCCGCCGGGTAGCTTGACGTCTATAAAGGTCCTCCTGCACTCGACAGGACACCACCTGCAGACCGTATCCTCGGATGTGGTGGTTTTATACTCAAGGTTCTCAATGGTGTCAAACCCTCTGAACCGTGTTCTTCCCGTCTTTTCATAGTGCTCAAGGGCTATCAAGGCAGCTCCTATCGCTCCCGCCTCCCCTGAGTACGGATGGACGACGATCTCCGCATCGGGTATCTTGGACTTTAAAAAATCCACCTGTGCCTTTACTACTGCGAGATTCCTGTGGGTACCCCCCTGAAGTATGAACTTCTTGCCAATACCCTTGAAGTTTGTTATGTTCCCTGCGTATATCCAGACGTTCTGGGGCAGGACATAGCACAGGCCCGCCAGTATCTCGTCCGCGTTCCACCCCTTCCTCTGCTGGTTCACTATATCGCTCTGCAGGAAAACACCGCAACCCATGGTGAGGGTGGGCATAGCCTTCGCCTTAAAAGCTCTTTCCGCTATCTCCTCAAGGGGTATGCCGAACCTCTCCGCTACACCCTGAAGGAAGGCTCCGTTCCCGGAGCTGCACTGGGAGTTCAGTCTGAAATCTACAACCGCCCCGTTCCTGATGATTATTATCTTCACGTCCACACCGCCGACATCACATATGCAGTCCGCGTCCGGGAAGAAGTGGAGCCCTGCGGTTGCGTGTGCAACCGTCTCAACTATGGCAACGTCCGCACCCACGATATCCTTGAGGAGATCCTTACCGTACCCTGTAACCCCAACCCCGAGAACCCTGGCATCCCCTATCCTCTCTCTTATCTTCCTGAAGAGGTATTTGGCATCCTCTATAGGG
The DNA here is from genome assembly GCA_024280065.1 of Aquificota bacterium. Classification (GTDB taxonomy): domain Bacteria; phylum Aquificota; class Aquificia; order Aquificales; family Aquificaceae; genus Hydrogenivirga. Next base: position 5,210 of record JAJRQX010000142.1, on the reverse strand, counting down.
TTCCCCTTGCTGAGGGTATAGACGGAGAAGAGCACCTCCTTATACTTGGAGAGGCAGACTGCCTTGGCCGTTGTGGACCCAAAGTCACAGCCTATGACTACCTCCTCAATCCTGCCCTGGTAAGGTTTTCTGTTTCTGTAAGCAAAGACCTGGGGTTCGTATCTTTTCCTGAACTCATCAAGCTCCTTCTTCGTCCTCCACAGACCCCTCCTTCCCTCCTTCTCCTTCTGCCTGTGCTGACCCTCCTCCACCCACCATCTCAGCTTTTCAGCACCCCTGTAAACACCCTCTTTCTCAGGTTCAGTTCTCGCGGTTAAGGCACAACCCAGGGCAGCGTAGTACAGAGCGTTATCAGGAACTATTATGAGGTCTTCCGGGTCCTTACCCTCAGGTATGGGGACATTCCTCTCCTCCCAGAGCTTCGTGAGATGATGTCTCCAGGCCTCCTGAAGACCTTTAAAAAAGAGGTTGGGACCCCCGAGCAGCAGGACGTAAGGCCTCGGTGTGTTTCCCTTCGTGAGTATGGCAAGGTTCTGGTAAACTACCGCTTCAAAAAGGCTCGCTATTATCTCCTCAACCGGAACACCCGCCTTCACAAGGGTGTTCACGTCCGCCTCAGCGAATATACCGCACTTGGAACTGACCTTGTGGATCTGGTAGCCTGAATAACCCATCTTGGAAAGTTTGTCAGGCGGTATACCGAGCTTCCTCGCACACTTCTCTATAAAAGTTCCCGTCCCACCCGCACAGGCACTCTGCATGAAGACCTGGCGCGTTCTCTTATCCCCCTCCCCGTGGAAAAATATGGTCTTCATGTCCTCCCCGCCTATTTCGGAGACGAACCTGACCTCCGGGTGAAGAGTCTCAACCGCGGTAGCTACAGCCACAACTTCCTGAACGAACCTCGCCCCTATAAACTCCGAGATCAGACCTGCTCCAGAGCCCGTTGCGTAGACCCTGTCCCTTCCGGGTTTGAACCCGTGCTCTTTCTCAAGTCTCTCCAAAAACTCAAGAACCTTCTCCGCTTGTCTTGTGTTGTGCCTTTCATATCTTTTATCAACTACGTTCCCTTCATCATCTATGAGAACATATTTGCAGGTCGTTGATCCGACATCAAGCCCGAGGATCATGGGACCACCTCCCTCAAACTCTCCCCATCAGCTTGGCTACGTGCATGACGTAGTTGGCTGCGGTTCCAGCGTAGCCGTAGTGGGGTACCTTGTATGTGGCCCTCTTCAGTTCAGGATGGTCCTCCTCAAAGTTTCTCACATCTTCTTCTGTTAGGCCGGTCCTCTCAAGAACCTCCTCAAACTCTCTCTGGGCTCTCCTCTTAGCTTCTGTGAGGATCATCTGACACCTTGATAGGGCGTGAACTTCCGCGTCTCCCTTTATCTCTATGGGTGCGTACAATAGGTCCGGGTATTTGCCGAGGACAGCCTGCATAGCTCCTATAGACATGGTGTTAGGCATGCACCCGTAAGGGGAGAGTTCGCAGATCATGTGGGCGTGCCTGTTCAGGTATGCGTAAAGAGCCTTACCTATGAGCATGTGTCCCTCTCCACCCGCAAGTAGATAGTGGAAGTAGGGTTTGGCGAGGCGTCTGAGCTCTTCCTGGGGTGGTAGGGGGTTAGGTATGTTGTTCAGGGCCTTCCTTAACCTGTTGTAGGTGAAATGGTACAGAAAGAGGAGAGTCTTTATAATGACCTTCTTTAACCAGAACTTACTAACAAACTCCTTACTCTCCTCCATCCTCCACAGGACCATGTGGATCAGGTAGTCCATCCATATGGCTACAGGCGGTGGGATAACTTCCGCCCCTTCTTTTTCAAGCCATCTCTTTATGTTGTAGTTTCCGTCACCCTCATGGGTCTGGAGCCAAAACTCACCCGTTATCTTCACCTTCGGCTTTACCCTGAGCCTGTCCACCTGTATCTCGTCCCAGAGCTTTCTGACCTCCTTGAGTGCGTTTACAAAGTAGGAGGTGGTCACATGCCAAAGAAGTGATCCCAGCTTCTCACCCTTGATCGGCCTCCTTTTGAACTTCTCGTAGAGGAGCTCTACGCTTTCCTTTATGACTCTGTCAGTTTCTCCAGGAACCACCTCGTAGGGTCTTGTCGCATACTCCATGTCGGTGAGCAGGTCTCCCATGAACATGGTATATATGAGGCCAAAGGTGAGGGGCATGGTTATCTCAAGGCCGCCCTCATTCTGCTCCATCTGGAGAAGGTCAAGGAGGAAGATCCTGAAGTCTGTGAGATCAAGACCTTCAAGGACCCTTTCGTAGGACTCGTGATACTGTCCGAACCTGCACGGACCGCACGCTCCCACCGTCACAAATATGTATCTCTCCTTTACCGCTTCCTTCCCCTCCTTCTCCGCGGTCTCTTTAAGGAACCTGGCGAGATTTCCTGCGGTGAAGGTGGTCGGACAGCAGGCTCCCGTGTCTATCAGCTCCTTCCCTATGTCAAGATCTTTTCTCTCTATCTGGGGAAGGGGCTTCGCTTTATATCCCATGTTCTCAAGTGCTCCCTGCATGAGCCTCTCGTGTTTCCAGGTCAGGCCTCCGTAAACGAGGGTAACCTTGTCCCTCTCTTCCCTTCTTAAGGGCCTAGGCCTGTAGGCCCTGTAATGTTGAACCTTCTCCATAGCTTTCACCTCCCTTCCTTGTCTCTCCACACCCCCCTTATACCGAACTCTATGACCTCCTCCGCTATCTCCCTCGGGTTAACCTCCTCCCTGTCAAGGACCCCGATTATTATCTCCTTCAGGGCCCCCATTATACCCCTCGCCACGACCTCTGTGTTGCAGGGCCGTAGGAGGCCCAGAGCTACACCCTTATCAAGGGACCCCTTTATAAGGTGGACAATCTCCTCAAAGAAGCTGTCAGTTATGCTGAAGAGCTGTGGGTCACAGTTCCTCTGGAGGACTATCCTCGCAAGCTCCCTCTCCTCAAGAGCGAGCTCTATAACCCTCTCTATGTTTTCTTTAACCTGTTCTATAGGGTCTTCCGAGAGGTCTATGACCTTTATCCTCTTCTTGAGCTCCTCCACCACCTCCTTAAGAAGCTCCCTGAAGATCTCCTCCTTGCTCCTGAAGTATAGGTAGAAGGTCCCCCTAGCTACCCCTGCCTCGTCTATTATGTGTGATATCTGGGTGTTGTAGTAACCCCTCTCGGAGAAGATCTTCTTGGCGGCTTCTAAGAGTCTCCCCCTGGTCTGAACTGACATGTCAGTCTAATCACAGGTTAGGTCCGTACACGGAAGTTTTTATGATTCAGATCATAAATCCTTCCATGAATTAAAGCATGTTTTGGACAGGCTCTCGGCTTTACTATATTGTAAGGCGATGGGTTTCCTTGACAGGATCGTTAGAAAAGAGAGGAAGACGGTTGAGGAGTGGACCTTCGGTGATCTCAGGGTGAAGAGGTCCGAAGGTTTAGAGAGGGACCCGGACGCCAAGATAGAGGAGTACTGGATAGAAGCCCTTGACACGAGCGATGACGGCTACTGGATACTCGTCGGGAGACGCTACGGTGTATTCCAGCTATACGACTGGAGGGGAAGACTGTACAGGCTCCCCGCCAGACCTCCTTCCCAGTCGGTCACGGACATAGTCTTTGAGGGAAAACACCTCGGTATAGTCGCCCCCCCATACCTTGTTATATACTACCTCAACGATCCGAAGGACATTTCCTCCTGGAGAACCGCCCGAATATCCCAGGAAGGGATGAGACCCTCAGGTGGTCTTGACATAAGGAAGGGAACGCTCGTCTTCGGCATAGTAGGGGAGAAGGTTTACGCCATAGACCTATCTGGGGACCTCTCTCAGGAGACGGTGGAGTTCAAGAGCACCTTCATGTACAGAGAATCGGGTATAGGAGACCTGAAGGCAATAAGGATACTGCCGAGCGGGAGGGTGGTCCTCGGCGGGACAGGAGGAACCGCTATCTACAGCCTGAGCGGGAACCTCCTGAAGCGTCTTGACTTCGCACCCTCAAGGGCGATCACTTCCATTGATGAAAAGGTCATATTAGCCGACCAGAACGTGCAGAAGGTTGTGGTTTACGATGCGAACCTTGATAGGGTTGAGATGGAGATACCCCTTGAACACAGCGTGGCGGACCTGGACGTATCCACGGAAGGCAGGTTTCTCTTCACCGCAGATCAGGAGGAGAACAGGCTTGGCATATTTGACCTTGAGGAGGGTAAGTTTCTCGGTTTTATTGAAGGTTACGGATACAGCGTGGTCAAGGTATCCCCCGACGGAAATGTATACACATCAAGGTTTGAGGACCAGGAGGACAAGAGGTTCTACTACCTTGAGAGGTTTGAGACTAACCTCATAGACTTCGTCTACCCGAGGGAGAGGCAGAAACAGATAGTCAAGAACGCGGAGAAGGTGTATAAGGCACTCCTTAAGAAGGTGAGGAACGCTTCAAGGGAGGAAGAACTTGAGAACATAAAGGAGCTGAAGGAACTCGGAGGTATAGACATACCCATAAGGAGGGTGAAGGAGCTTTACGAGGAAGCCAGAGAGAAGGTTGAGGAGAGGAGGCTCCGGATATTCATAGACAGGATAGAGGGTAGGATAAAGAGCGGGTCCGCCACAGACGAAGACTACAGGGAGATCCTCTCCAGACTTGAGAGGTCTCCGGACGGGTGGAAGGAAAGCCTTGAAGACCTGAAGTCAAGGCTTGAGAACTACTTCAGGAACACACTGGAAGAGAAGCTGAGGAGTGTAAGGAAAGCTATCGGGGGCGTGAAGACCACCGACGTAAGGGACCTTGAAGCCCTTGAGGAAGTGAAGGAAGCCAGGGAGTTCATAGGGAGGCTACCCTACGAGATGCAGCGGACCGCCCTTGAGGTTCTGAAGCGTATCCTCCAGGAGAAGGTAGTTGAGGACAGGTTGAGGACCTTCTCAATAAAAGACCTAGGAGACAAGATCATCTTCGGCAGGGAGGAGTTCCCCAAGTTCAAAGGAGAACCGAGGAGACTCAGGTGGCGTCTCAAGGTTGAGGAGAAGTTCCTTCAGGAGGGTAAGGTTTTCGGGAGGATAGTCTTTGAAAGGGAGGACGGTCTCATAGCTGAGCCAAAGAGATACACCAACATACTTGAGGAGGAGGAGCTCAGGCACTTTCCCAAGTGGGTTTCAAGATACCTCAGACACCTGAACGGCATCCTCTACAGGGACACCCAGAGGGTCCCCATGTA
>JAJRQX010000141.1 GCA_024280065.1 Aquificota bacterium | reverse complement strand
CTCCACCCAGAGCCCATAGAGGAGATACCTGAGGTCGCGGAGACGGAACCGGGCAAGGTTCCAGGAGCAGCACCCGTTGAGTTTGAGGTCATATACCACGGTGACAGGTTCAGGGTTAAGCTGGAGGGTGTTTCCGTTGAGGCCGAGCCGGGTAAACCGAGGAAATATTACATAAGGGTTGACGGAAGGCTTGAGGAGGTTCAGCTTTTCCCCAAGAGGGAGGCTATACCCTCAGGGCAGGGAGCTACCCAAACAACGGCACCGGCTCAGGAAGAAGGTATACCCAAAGCCACCGAGCCGGGTGACGTCACCTCACCCATGCCCGGTAAGGTGACAAAGATACTGGTTAAGGAGGGAGACCCTGTTGAGCAGGGCCAGACAGTCGCCATAGTTGAGGCTATGAAGATGGAGAACGAGATCCACGCTCCCGTTCAGGGTATAGTCAAGAAGATCTTTGCAAACCCGGGAGATCAGGTAAACCCAGACGAAGCCATAATGAGGATAGAACCATACAAGGAGGATAAGAGCTACCAGTAGTGAAGGAGCTCACCGTAAAGTCTCCCGAGGAGATGGAGGCCCTCGGGGAAGCCTTTGCAATGTCACTTAAAGGGAAGGAGGTCATATGCCTTAAGGGGCCCCTCGGTAGCGGGAAGACCACCTTCGTGAGGGGCATAGCGAGGGGCATGGGTATAACCGAGGGACACCAGGTCAGGAGCCCCACCTTCACCATAGTGAACGAGTATCCTACGAAAAAGGGAAAGCTGATCCACGTGGACCTCTACAGGGTTCCCGACTTTGACTGGAGTGAGTTCGTCGGTGAGGGTGTGGTGGTTGTTGAGTGGGGGGAGAAGGGAGATTTTGATATAGTTGTTGAGATAGAACCTGTGGGTCAGAACACGAGGAAGGTCAGGATCCTACCAGCCACCTCGTGAGCTTCTCCTTCAGGCTTTCTCCCCTGTTTATACCCTCCTCCCCTAGTTCCTCCGCCAGTTTCTCCAGAAGTTTTCTCTGCTTCCCGCTTAAATTTTTCGGAACCTCTATCCTGAAGGTAATTATAAGGTTACCCCTCCTCCCGTCCCTGGGAAAGCCCTTACCGGGAAGGGTTTTTGTGGAACCGCATTCGGTCCCGGGCTGGACGAAGATCTCCTCTTCACCTTCTAAGGTGGGGACCTTCGTAACTCCGCCAAGAACAGCGAGGGGGTAGCTTATCCTGTGCTCAAGGTGAAGGTCAAGACCCACCTTCTTAAATATGGGATGCTCTTTCAGGAAGACTTTGAGGTACAGGTCCCCGGGCTCTCCCCCGTTTGTTCCGAAGTGTCCCTTTCCCGGGACCTTCAGTACATCTCCCTCATCCGTTTCTGGAGGTATGTTTATCTTTATCCTCGCCTTTGTCGTCACCCTTCCCCTCCCGAAGCAGGTCGGACACGGGTTCTTGACTATGAAGCCCCTGCCCCTGCACACGGAGCAAGGCCTTGGAAAGCTGAATATACCGCTCACCCTCCTTCCCTTACCACCGCAGGCGTGACAGACCACGGTCTCCGCCTCCCCTTTTACCCCCTTACCACCGCAGTCGGGACAGTCTATCCACCTCTCGTAGTCCACCTCCTTCTCCCCGCCGAAGGCTGCCTCCTCAAGTGTGAGGTAGAGCTTCAGCCTTATGTCCTGCCCCCTTCTGGGCCTTCTCGTCCTTTCCCTCTCTCCCTTTATTATGCTCTCTACAAACTCCTGTATGTATTCAAGAAAGTCTCTGAACTTACTCTCGTCCCCGCTCTTCAGTATCCTGTCGTATTCTCTCCTCCTTTCCTCATCCGAGAGGACGTGGTAGGCTTCGTTTATCTCCTTGAATCTCTCCTCCGCCTCCGGGTCCGGGTTCCTGTCAGGATGGTAGAGTCTGGCGAGCCTCCTGTACGCTTTTTTGATCTCCTCTATGGAGGCATCCCTGTCTACTCCGAGTATCCTGTAGTAGTCCTTGATGGAGGACTTCATAACTTAAAGGATAAACTAAATGTAGCCCCCGATCCTGAGAAGTCCCCTGTGAAGTATCAGCGGGTCGTAGGTGCCGAGGTCCTTAAGTATCTGGCCGTCTCCTCCGGTTATGAACACGGGAAGGCTAACACCGAACTCCTTCTCCCATCTGTACTTTAAGCTCACCACAAAAGCCCTAACCTCCTCCACAATGCCCCCCACCACGCACTCCTCGGTAGACCTTCCCAGTAAAACCCTCAGGTCTCTGAGTTTCAGATCCGGTATTCCCTCCGCTGCCATGTGGAGTGCTTTCAGTTTCAGACCTATACCTGCGGTTATGAAACCTCCCCTGAAGACACCTTTCAGGAGCAGGTCCACAACGAGAGCCGTTCCCAGGCTCACAACCACCCCGCTGTCCGTATAGAACTCCTTCACCGCATAGGATAGGAGAACTCTGTCCACACCCAGGGTCTCAGGAGTTCTGTACTCTACCCTTATTGGTATGTCCTCCCGCCTTACGATCCAGAGCTTCCTGCCGAAGGCCCTCGTGAGGTCCTCGTGGAGGGAGGGCCTCACGCTCACAACCAGCACCCTCTCCCACTTTCCCTCAAGAACGGAGAGGTCAAGATAGGAAAACCTGCCCAGGTGCTTGAGTCTACCTCCTTCCCACAGGCAGGCGTCCACGGTAGTGTTTCCGATGTCTAAGGTTAGGACCCTCATGTCAGGTGGACACCCCTGTTTGATGGTCTCGTCAGTATAACCTCCGCCGAAACGCCCGCCTCTCTAAAGGCATCGGCCATGGCCTCACCTACTCCCTCCGCCCTGTCTTCGGAACAGAGGGCACACACTGAGGGCCCGGCACCGCTCAGGAATACCCCGTATGCTCCCTCCCTGTAGCCGGCTCTCAGAACCTCGTTGAAGCCTGGGATGAGGGAGGACCTTACGGGCTGGTGAAGTCTATCAGAAACAGCCTCACTGAGCAGGTCGTATCTCCTCTCCATCAGGGCGTAGATCAGAAGGCTTGCACGTCTTATGTTAAATACACAGTCCTCAAGTGTAACCTCCCTTTTTAGAACGCTCCTCGCCTCCTCCGTTGAAAGTTCAAACTCGGGAATTGCGAGAACCACCTTAAGGTCTTCCGGGAACTCCATCTTCACGAAATGGACATCCCCGTCGATACAGATCACGAAACCGCCCACGAAGGCAGGAACGAGGTTGTCTGGATGAGGTTCAAACTCTAATGCTACTTTGAGCTTCTCTTCAAAGCTCACACTTTTTCCGTGAACCAAGAGGCATATCTCAACACCGCCCACTATGGCGGTAGCGGAGGAACCGAGACCCCTGGTGGTCGGGACACGGTTTAACTGCCTCAGCCTTATCGGGACCTCCTCAAGACCGAAACGCTCGCAGGCCCTTCTGTAAACCCTTATCAGGAGATTGGTCTCGTCTTTCGGGAGGTCCTGACCGTAACCTTCTATCTCCACCCTGTATCCGTCCGAAGGTTCAAACTCAAATGTGTTGTAAAGATCCAAGGCAAGCCCGAAGGTGTCAAACCCTGAACCGAAGTTGGTTGTGCTGGCGGGGACTCTGATTCTCATAGTGAATATGATACAGACTATACAGGTTTGCCTTCCGGTCGTGTAGCTTTAAATTAAAAGAGAACAGGAGGTGAAGTTATGGGTATGCCGAGCAGAGAGGAGATCGAAAAGGTCCTTGACGAGATAAGGCCTGCCCTCAGGTTTGATGGTGGTGACGTGGAGCTTGTGGATGTGACCGAGGACGGAACGGTTCTTGTGAGGTTGATAGGTGCCTGTTCTGGGTGCGGTATGTCCGTCCTCACCCTGAAGGCGGGTATAGAGAGGGCCCTCAAGCAGAAGTTCCCGGAGATCAAGGAGGTCAAGGACGTAAATATGGACGTGCCCATGTCCTTCGGTATGTAATGCCTCTCTCATGGACGACTTTGACGCCCAGCTCCCTGAGGAAGTTTAAAAACTCAGGGTAGCGAAATATCCTTTCGTCACAGAGGATTATCGTTCCCCAGTCCCCCCTCTGCCTCACTAACCTTCCGACCCCCTGTCTGAATTTTATGAAAGCCTTTCTCCTCTGATATGGGAATGGGTCCTCCCCCATCTCCCTCAGGAACCTTATCCTGTGGTAGGTAACCGGATCCTCAGGATTGTCAAATGGCAGTTTGGCCATCAGTATACCCTTCTCACCCTTTATATCAACACCCGTCCAGAGGCTGTCAAGACCTGCAAGGACCTTTATCCTTCCCTCCCGCAGGGCTTCTACCAGCCTCGTAAGGCTCCCGTCTCCCTGCCTGCCAACCTCAGGACCTCCTTCAACCAGCCTGAGGTGTTCCTTATTCGTCAGCAGGACGAGGACCTTTTCGTGCAAGGATCTTATCCTCCTGTAGGCCTCCCTGAACCTCTCCTTCCAGTCATCCCTTTTAGGGTTCGCCCTCTCCACGATGAAGGTGACTCTGGAGTAGTCAAAGTTGTAGCTGAGCTTGTGGAAGTCACCCTCTATACCTGTGGTCTGGGCTATGTCTTCGGGGTCAACGGTTGCGGATGTGAGGAGGACACCCCTGAACTCTTCAGGTCTGACCACCTCCTTAGGAAACACCGGGAAGACCTCCACCCTGTAGTTAAAGGTCTGGAGCTTGCGGGACCAGGACCTCGCAACCCTGTAGCCGACGTCCGGAGGGTCCTCCTCCCAGACCCTCAGCAGGCTCCCGATTCGGCCCAGCCTCCTCTCAATGAACTCAAGTCTCTTAACCTTCTCAAGAAGGGTCCTTTCCTCCTGATCGGGTTCCTCGTAAGCTGACCTGATGCTGTCCAGGAGATACCTGTCAAGAAGACTTACCCTCTCAAGGTAGAACTTGAGCCTGTGACTGACCGCTATCCTTGACCTCAGGAACTCCTCCGCCTCATCCTTGACCCTTTCCCTAACCCGCTTCAACGTCCTCCTCAAGGGTTCGTATATCTGAGTCCTGAAGGTGAAAGCGTAAGGTAACAGGCTGTCTACCGGGACCTCCTGATCCTCCTCCTTAAACAGGTGGCCGAAGCTCTCCCTGAAGAAGCCCTCAACGTTAACCTCAACCCTCTCACTGCCTAACTTTTCCAGAGCCCCAACCACCTCCCTCAGGGTGTATAGTGATATACCCGCCGTTGCCGCCAGAGTGAGATACCTGTCAAGCTCGTGGGCTTCGTCTATTATGAGGACCCTTTCCTCCGTGTCTTCAAACTCTTTGAGGGCCAGGAGGGCATGGTTCACTATGAGTATGTCCGCGGAAGCCTCCCTCACCTTGACGAGGGACCAGTAGTAGCAGCTGTCCCTGTAAGGGCAGACCTCCCTGTAGTGGGGGGTACAGTGGTCCTCATCCACGTTCACCTTCAATACCGTCTCAAGGGGCGCGTCCGAGAGGGTGAGGTCTCCGTCCCACTCCCTCTCCATGAGGTTTGGGATGTCACCGGGTTCTTCAGGTTTCTCCTTGAAGAACCTGTCAAGGCAAAGGTAGTTGGCCTTGCCCTTCACAACAGCGTAGCTGATGTCTTCTCCCGTGATCATCTTGTAGTGAGTAAGGAGAAATTCAAGGTCCCTCCTCAGCTGATCCTGAAGTATCTTTGTACCAGTTGATACGATCGCCCTGACCCTTCTTGTTATCAAGGGTATCAGGTAGGCGAACGTCTTCCCTGTTCCTGTGGGAGCCTCAACGAGCTTCACCCCTCCCTCCTCCAATAGGGAGTCCACGATCCTTATCATCTCCTCTTGAGACCTTCTCCTCTCAAAGCCTCTTGAAAGGAGATACTCATAGAACTCTAAGGGTTCCATCAGAGGACCTTTATATAGCCAAAGCCTTTCTGCTGGAGCCTACCTATGGACGCAACCCCTGAGGGAACTATCTTAACGAAGTCAAAGAAGTTCTCATACTTGAGCTTCATACCCTTGATGGTGAAGTCGCAGATGTAGTACTCCACCTCAAACTGGGCAAGGTATGCGAGCCTTTCCTCCGCACGTTTCAGGTCTATCTTCTCCTTCTCCCACTTGGTCCCTTTGTGGGTCTTCATGAAGAACTTGACACCGACTCCGTTCGCTACGATGATGATCTTCACCCTGAATGGGTCAAAGTCGTTGGCTGCCAAGTGGTT
>JAJRQX010000140.1 GCA_024280065.1 Aquificota bacterium | reverse complement strand
CACATCATCATAAGATAGGCCATCAATTTATAATATCCTTCCCATGGGAAGGTTTTACGTTACAACTCCCATATATTACGTAAACGACGTTCCCCACATAGGGCATGCCTACACGACCATAGCCGCGGACACACTGGCGAGGTTCTACAGGATGAGGGGATTTGACGTATTCTTTTTGACCGGTACGGACGAACACGGGCTCAAGATCCAGAGATCCGCCGAGGAGAAGGGCGTTGACCCGAAGGACCTGGCAGACATGAACGCGGAAAACTTCAGAAAGCTCTGGGAGTTCCTCGGTATAGAGTATTCAAGGTTCATAAGGACGACGGACCCAGACCACGTTGAGTTCGTAAGAGAGGTGTTTCAAAAGAGCTACGAACGAGGTGACATATACCTGGGTGAGTATGAAGGCTGGTACTGTGTAGGGTGTGAGGAGTTCAAGTCCGAGAAGGAGCTCCTTGAGGGGAACAGGTGTCCTGTTCATCTGAAACCCTGTGAGTATATCAGGGAACCTTCATACTTCTTCAGGCTAAGCACATATCAGGATAGGCTCGTGGAACTATACAGGGAGAGGGAGGAGTTCGTCAGACCTGGATTCAGGAGGAGGGAGGTGGTATCCTTCGTTGAGCAGGGGCTAAAGGACCTCTCGGTGACACGGCCCAGAACCAGGGTGAGGTGGGGTATAGAGGTCCCCTTTGACAAGGAGCACACCGTATACGTCTGGTTTGATGCACTCTTCAATTATCTGTCCGCTCTCGGAGACCTCAAGGACATGTTCTGGCCTGCGGACGTTCACATAGTCGGGAAGGACATACTCAGGTTCCATGCGGTTTACTGGCCCGCCTTCCTCATGTCCACAGGGTACGAGATCCCCAGGACCGTCTTCGCCCACGGGTGGTGGACGGTGGAGGGTAAGAAGATGTCAAAGACCTTGGGCAACGTTATAGACCCCTACGATGTGGTCAAGGAATACGGCCTTGACGAGGTGAGATACTTCCTCCTTAGGGAGGTTCCCTTCGGTCAGGACGGAGACTTCTCAAGGGATGCGATCCTCAACAGGATAAACGGAGAGCTCGCCAACGAAGTGGGTAATCTCTTCAGCAGAGTCGTTTCAATGGTGAGGAAGTATTTAGGAGGTGGGGTTTCCGGAACTGCTGAGACAGGTTATGTAAACCTTGCGGAGGAGGTAATAAGGAACTGTGAGAGCTTTATGAAAAACTTAAGCTTCAACAGGGCTATAGAGGAGGTCCTCAGGCTCACCTCCTTCCTGAACAAATACGTGGACGAGAGGGCTCCCTGGGAGCTCGCCAGGAGGGACACAGGGAAGCTCAGGGACGTCCTCTATACCTTGGTTGACGGTCTCTTCGTAGTAGCATACCTTCTGAAACCCATTATGCCCGGCAAGATGGGTGAAGCTCTGAACATGCTGGGTGTTGAAAGGCTACCGACGGAGGTTAAACCTACCGCCTTTAAAAGCTACAGAGTGGGTGAGAGGAAGATACTGTTTCCAAAGAGGTAGGCTTAAAATGATCTCTGATGCGTAGGAATAAGGTTTCAAGATCCTGGAAGTTTTTCTCTTACTTTCTGGTCCTCCTGGTCCTATACGGTTTCTACGAGCTATCCGGGTCTCAGTTCAGGAAGCTCTCCGCAAGTGAAAGCCAAGAGAAGGTCCCCTGCAGGGTGGTGAAGGTTTACGATGGGGACACCTTCAGGTGCAGGCTCAAAAACGGTGAGGAGGTAAAGGTCAGGTTGATAGGTGTGGACACCCCGGAGAGCAGACCTAACAGAAAGGCTTACAGGGACGCCATGCGTGAAAGGGTTAGTGTCCAGCATATAGTCAGGTTGGGTAAGAAGGCGACCGAGTTCACAAGGAGACTTATACCCCCGGGGACGGTTGTCTACTTAGAGACGGACGTTCAGATCCACGATAAGTACGGGAGGCTCCTGGCCTACGTGTACCTCCCGGATGGGAGAATGCTGAACGAGGTCCTCCTTGAGGAGGGTTACGCCAAGATGATGACGATACCCCCAAACGTCAGGTATGTGGAGAGGTTCAGGGAAGCCCAGAGGAGGGCGATAAGGGAAGGGAGAGGACTCTGGAGTGAGGGTATGTGAATGCCCCTATTTCCTGTCTTCATAGACCTCTCCGACAGAAAGGTCCTAGTGATAGGCGGAGGTGAGGTAGCGACGAGAAAGGTAAAGAGTCTCGTAAGGTTCACCCGGAACATAACCGTGGTGGCACCGGAGGTGACAGGGGAGATAAGGAGGCTGGCGGAAGAGGGCAAGGTTAAGGTAAAAAGAAGGAGGTTCATGTCCTCAGATCTAAAGGGAGCGGACCTCGTGATAGTGGCTGTAGACGATGAGAGGGTCCAGAAGAGGGTGTATGAGCTCTGCAGAAAGAGGGGCGTTCTCTGCAACGCGGTTGACTCGCCGGAGTGGTGCACCTTCGTGTTCCCATCCTTGATAGTGAGAGGAGATCTGGTTATAGGCATAAGCACCTCCGGAAAGGCTCCAGCCCTATCAAGAAGGGTGAGAGAGATGGTGGAGAGAAGTCTCCCAGAGAATATTGAAGAGGTATTAAGGAGAGTTTCTTCCGAAAGGTCTTCCCTGAAAAAGGGCAGGGAGAGGCAGAGGAAGATAGTAGATATGGTGAATAGGCTTCTCCCTTTAGACTGAAGCCATGTGTGTGGTTGAAAACCCGATAGTCGTCTTTGAAAAAGGTATCTACAGGCCCGAACCGACACGGTTCTGGATACTCGACAAAAAGGTCAGGGGTGAGATATCAAGGCTGGAAGCGGAGGGCTGGATAAAGAGGTTCTCCGATATGATAACCGGGGACGGGGAACTGTTTGGCCTCTTCGTGAAGCTCCACGAAAGGGAGGTAAAAAAGAGGGAGGAGATCCTGAAGAGGGACTTCCCGGAGGTCTACCATGGGACGGGCAAGTGGGATATGATCTGCAAGAGGGTCCTCCTTGACCCCAACGTGGGTATAGGGGGTATAAGGAACTTCAGGGAGAAGCCCTTTAAGGTCAGGTGCCTCCACCTCTGGACCGCCTACCACCTCGGAGACCCTGAGTTCAGGAACCCTATAGGTGAATTTGTTCTGTCTAAGATAGGACCTTTCTGCAGAAGATAAGGTAGGCTGTGTGGCCCACCATCGTGTCCTCGGGTCTGAACCTCTCGGGAACGGTCTTGTAGTATCTCACCAGGATCTCAAGGACTTCAACACCTCCAAACAGCGGTTCAAGACTTCCGAGGAGGCTGCTAACCTGGTTTGCCGTTGGGAGGAGAAAGCCCGCGGGTGAGCCTACCTTCAGAACTTTATGGACTTTTTGAAGGTAAGGTACAGGGTCCCTGACATCCACAAAGACCGCGTCAAAGAAATCTTCCGGGAGTTCGGCCTCTCCAAAGTCTCCCAAGAAGAACCTTACGTTTTCGCCGAGACCGAACTTACGAAGGTTCTCCTTCGCCAACCTGTGGAACTCATCTACCGATTCAAAAGTCCACACCTCACCCGCCACGGTAGAGAGAACCGCGCAGAGGGCCCCGCTTCCCGTCCCGAACTCAAGGACCCTTGAATCCTTAGTTAAACCCAGCTTCAGGGCTATGAAGAAGGCATCCTTCGGGTATATTATCTGGGTCTTCCTGGAGAAGCCGAGGAGTATGATCTCCTCAAGGGTGGGTCTGAAGACCTCAAAATTGCCTACCCTTATACCTTCAGGTTTGCCTATTACCTCTTTGAACCTCAGGACCTCCTTTCTGACGTTTACGGAACCTGACGGATCAAGCCTTCTGAGGTATCTCTTCTCCCGATACCTTATCAGGACCCAGTCTCCT
>JAJRQX010000139.1 GCA_024280065.1 Aquificota bacterium | reverse complement strand
GAGCTCAAGGGGAAGGAGGGATATCCTCACAGAGAGGTCCACGTTCTTGCACAGGGAGAGGAAGTCCCGCACCTTCCTCCTTATCTCCTGATACTGGGGCATGTATCTGCCCGCCTGCCTCATTATCCAGACGGGGAAGCGGTCAATGGGTTCCCACCTGATAGATCTGAGGATGAGATCGTTCTTAGGCATGTAAAGGATTATATGAGATAAATCCTTTAACATGAAACAAGCCAGCAGGAAAATAGTTTTATGCTCTGGAGGCTGAAGAACCTCTTCAGGAAGAGGGAAGAAGATACACACCCCGGGAGTACGGAGGAGGTCAGGCCCCTGACACCCCAGGAGCTTGAGGAGTTCAAGAGGGCTATGGGTATAACCCCCCACAACTACTGGACCTGGGCGGGGAGAACAAAGAACTTCAAACTCCTGACCGACGGGAGATACGTCTGGGTGGAGGGCTTTGAGGACCACATAGGTAAGAACCTTCCCCTCACAGAGCAGAGGGCGTGGAGCTGGGAGTTCATACGTAAAAGGTTAGAGGAGTTCGGTTCCTGAGGTTAAAATACTCTTCATGACGGAGACGATCAGGGTAAAGACCACCAAACACACGAGCGTTGTGAACATAACACCTCAGGTGAAAGACATTGTCAGCAGGTCTGGGGTGAAGGACGGTCTCTGCATAGTTTACGTCCCACACACGACAGCCTGCGTCTTTATAAACGAGGGAGCGGACCCTGATGTTGTAAAGGACATAATTTACATGCTGGAAAAGCTGGTTCCTTGGAACGATCCGAGGTACGAACATGGAGAAGGAAACTCCGCAGCTCATATAAGGAGTGCTGTAATAGGTAACTCAAGGGTGATACCAGTTGTGGACGGAAAGCTCGCCCTCGGTACCTGGGAGTCCGTCTTTCTGGCGGAGTTTGATGGTCCGAGGGAGAGAAAGGTTATAGTGAAGGTTATAGGAGATTAGTATGGAAACACTGATAGCTTTTCTCGTTCTTGTCGGTATACTCATATGGTTCCACGAGCTCGGGCACTTTCTGTTTGCCAAGCTGTTCAGGGTTAAGGTTGAGGTCTTCTCCGTTGGCTTCGGTCCTCCCCTGATAGCCAAAAGGATCGGTGATACGGTTTACCAGGTAGCTCTCATACCCCTCGGTGGTTACGTGAAGCTGTACGGAGAAAACTCCAAGGTGGACGACCCCTACGCCTTCTCCTCAAAACCTCCATGGCAGAGGATACTGATAGCCTTCGCCGGTCCCCTATTCAACTTCATACTGACCGTAATACTGTTCATCGTGGTCTTCTCTATAGGAATAGATGTTCCCAAATACATGAAGGGACCTCCCGTGATCGGTTTCGTTGAGAAAGGAAGCTGGGCTGAAAAGGCGGGCTTAAAGGATGGCGACAGGGTCCTCCGGATAGGTGATACAAAGGTGGAGAGATGGGAGGACATAAAGAGAACCGTTATTGAGCTGACCATAAGAAAAGAGAAGGAAGTGGATATAGTGGTCTTGAGGGAAGGCAAGGAGATAACACTCAGAACTAGGTTACCTGAGATAGATACGGGAACAGAGGTCCTTGGTATACACCCCCACCTTCCGCCCGTCGTTGGAGCTGTCTTTGAGAGGATACCCGGGATCGGTCCATCTCCCGCATACCAGGTGGGGATAAGGCCCGGGGACAGGATAGTAGCGGTGAACGGAAGGGAAGTGAGGAGCTGGTATGAGGTGGTGGAAGTGGTAAGGAGCTCTGAAGGAAGACCGGTCGTCCTTGAACTGCTTAGAGATGGAGAGAGGATAAGGAAGGAGGTCATACCCGCCGTGGACCCGAGGAGAAAGATACCCGTTCTCGGGATCGCCCCCGAGGTTGAGACGGTTAAGGAGTCCTTCTCCCTAGATGAAGCGGTGGTGAAAGCCTTTGAGAGGACCTTTGAACTCATAGTACTTACCTTCAAGGTCCTCTGGGGGCTCATCACCGGAGCTATATCCCTGAAGACCCTTGGAGGTCCTATAGCTATAGCCCAGTTCGCCGGACAGGCAGCCCAGAGTGGCATAGTCCCTTACCTGTCCTCCATGGCTTTCATATCCCTTCAGCTCGGTATCTTCAACCTGCTTCCCCTGCCCGTTTTAGACGGTGGCCTTATACTTCTCTTCCTGATAGAGATGGTGAGAAGAAAACCGCTACCCGACAGGTTCAAGGAGTACTGGCAGAGGGTGGGCTTTGCCCTGATAATATCTCTTATGGCCTTCGTTGTGATCAACGATCTTATAAGGTTGATAGGAAAATAGCTATAAGGAGGTGGTGCTATGGACCTGAAGAACCTGCCACCCGGCAAGAATCCTCCTGAGGACATATACGTGGTGGTTGAGATCCCCCAGGGAAGCGGTATAAAGTATGAGGTGGACAAGGAGACCGGAGCTGTGTTCGTGGACAGGTTTCTCTTCACTGCAATGTACTACCCCTTCAATTACGGCTTCATACCCCAGACCCTTGCTGACGATGGTGACCCTGTAGACGTTCTGGTCATATCAAGGGAACCTGTAGTTCCGGGCAGCGTCCTGAGGGCAAGGCCCATAGGTGTCCTTGAGATGAGGGACGAGGAAGGTGTTGACACCAAGGTCCTGGCGGTTCCACATTCCAAGATAGACCCCTCATACGAGAGGGTGAAGACGGTAGAGGATCTCCCTGAAGTCGTCAGGGATAGGATAAAGCACTTCTTTGAGCACTACAAGGAGCTTGAGCCGGGGAAGTGGGTCAGGGTGGAGAGCTTCAGGGGTGTACAGGCTGCCATAGAGGAGATAGAGAAAGGTATAGAGAACTACAAGACCAAGGTATGACTCCAGAGGAAATACTCAAGACCGCGAGGAAGGTGATAGAGGAGGAGATAAGGGGTATAGAGAGGTTAAAGAACACCCTTGACGAGAACTTCGTAAAGGCGGTGGACCTTATCCTCTCATGCGATGGGAAAGTCATAGTGACCGGGGTTGGCAAATCCGGGCATATAGCGAGGAAGATAGCGTCAACCTTGGCAAGCACAGGAACACCCTCTCACTTCCTCCACCCCGCGGAGGCCATGCACGGAGACCTCGGCGTTATAGACAGAAAGGACGTTGTATTAGCTATCTCAAACAGCGGTGAGTCCTCTGAGGTCCTGTCAATAGTCCCGTACGTGAAGATGATAGGCGTTCCCTTAATAGGGATAACGAACAACCCCAAGTCTACCTTAGCCAAATACAGTGATGTTCATCTCTTCCTGAACGTGGAGAGGGAGGCATGTCCTATGGACCTTGCCCCCACCACCTCCTCAACAGCCACCCTCGTCCTCGGGGACGCACTGGCCATGGTCCTTATGGTGGCGAGAGGCTTCACGGAAAAGGACTTCGCCCTGAGGCATCCTGCGGGGACGTTGGGAAGGAAGCTTAGGCTCGTTAAGGACCTGCACCATACTGGAGATGAGGTCCCTATAGTCCGCGAGGACACTCCCATGAAGGAGACGATAATAGAGATGACCACAAAGGGTTTTGGTGCCACCGCTGTCGTGAACGATGAAGGAAAACTTGTAGGGATAATAACGGACGGGGACCTGAGGAGGTTCGTAAACAGGGGAGGGAACTTTGACAGGAGCCTCGCCAGAGATGTGATGACTAGAAACCCAAAAGTAGCGAAACCCGACGAGCTCGCCCTTCAGGCCCTGAAGAGGATGGAGGACCACAAGATAATGGTCCTGATAGTTGTGGACGAGGAAAACCGTCCGATAGGCATAATCCATATGCACGACATATTGAGGTCTGAGATAATTTAGCTTGTGGTATAATCTTTCGTCCGATGGAAGGCATAAGTTACAACCACGTTATTCTGGGCTTAGTTGCGATGGG
>JAJRQX010000138.1 GCA_024280065.1 Aquificota bacterium | reverse complement strand
GTTCTCATACGTCCTTAGGAAACTTTCCTCCGCCTTAATGTAAACATCGTAACTCTCAGCCCCGAGCTCATAGGTCCCTATCCATAGCTTGCCAAAGAGGGCTGTAAGTGTATTGGCTATGTCCTCCACAGAGATCCCGAGATCATAAACCCTGTTCCTGTCTATGGTTATTCTGACCTCAGGTTGGTTTATCCTTATGTCGGTGTCTATGTCTGTGTATCCTCCAGCTTTCTCAAGGAAGGCGGTCAGCCTCTCGGCTATATTCGCCAGCTCTTCAAGGGAGTCACCCCTGACAACGTACTGGATATCTGTCTGGCGCCCTCCCCTGGCTCCTACGACGGATGGGACGTCGACGGAGGCTCTCACATCCTTTATCTTCCTTATCTCCTTCCTTATCATCGCCATGACGACCCTCTGATGGGGTCTCTCCCTCCTGTCCTTTAAGGTAACGAAGAACATACCTCCGTTGACCGTTGGGCTTATGAGACCTTCACCCACAGCCATCCCGTATCTAAGGACGTAGGGATTGGCCATCAGGATCCTCTCTATCTCCCTCGCCTTCCTGTTTGTGAACTCAAAGGAAGACCCGAGGGGCGTTTCAAACCTTATTATGAACCTTCCTTCATCAACGAGGGGGAAGAACTCCTTCTTTGTAATCTTCGCAAGCTGGATGCCTCCCATAACCGTCCCTGCGGAGATTAGAAGGACAACGAGCTTGTGATCAAGGGACCACCTCAAGGCCCTGTCAAAGGTCCTCTCAAACCTCTCGTAGGCCTTCATGAAGGGGTTCTTCTCACCGGGTCTTACGAGCCTTGCCGAGAGCATGGGCGTGAAGGAAACTGAGACGAGGAAGGATATGGCTATCGCCGTGATCAGGGTAAGGGTGAAGACGCTGAAAAAGGTCCCTATGGGTCCCTTCAGGAATAAGACCGGGAGAAATATGACTATCAGGCACGAGGTAGAGGCAAGTAACGCAAAGACCACTATCCTCGTTCCCCTCTCCGCGGCCTCCTTGCCCCTCAGACCCTCTTCGTTCCGTCTGTACACGCTCTCAAGGACGACTATGGCGTCGTCTATGACTATACCTACCGCAACAGCCAAAGCTATCAGGGACATTATGTTTAACGAGTTTCCTGTGATGTACAGGACGAAAACAGTTCCCAGAATGGATATAGGTATGGCGGATACAGGTATCAGGGTGAGTCTGAAGCTACCTAAGAAGAGGAAAACCATAAGACCTGTAAGGAGGCTGCCTATAACGATCTCGTGGACAGCGTCGCTAACGCTCCTCTTTATGAAGACGGAGGCATCATAGTTTACATCTATGTTCACACCCTTAGGAGCCACCTTTCTCAGCTCTTCTATCCTCTCCCAGACCCTCTTTGCGGTCTCCACCGTGTTTGACTTGCTCTCCTTGTAGATGATCAGGGCCACCGCCGACTTTAAGTTGAACCTTACCGCGTTCCTTCTCTCGTCATAGGTGAACTCTGCCCTCCCAACGTCCTTTAGCCTTATACCTTCCTTTATTACCATCTCGTTCACTTCCCCTGGATCCTTGAACTTGCCGATTATTCTGAGGACGTACTCCCTGTTCCTGCCGTAAACTATCCCTGCGGGAGACTCAACGTGCTGACGTTTGAAGGCGTTCATAACATCCTGAACGGTTAGGTTCCGTGAGTAAAGCCTCTCCGGGTCCACCCTTATCCACAGAACCTTGTCCCTGAAGCCCCCCATATGGACCTCCCCCACCCCCTTTATCCTCTCAAACTCCCTCTTGACCACCTTCTCCGCGAAGAAGGAGACTACGTCGTAATCCACGTCCCCGTGAACCAAGACCGCCATAATGGGAGCTACGGAGGTGGTGAGCTTCCTGACTACTGGCGGGTCCACGCCCGGCGGGAGCCTCCTGTAGGCCCTATGGACCACATCCCTTACCTCCTGTGCCGCCACGTCTATATCCTTGTCAAGGTCAAAGACGACGACTATACGTGATAGTCCTGTGTAGCTCTTGGATATGATCGCGTCTATACCGCTTATGCTGGCAAGGTCCTCCTCTATGACCCTCGTTACAGTGGTGTCAACAACATACGGATTCGCACCCCTGTAGGTGGTGGTGATCGTCACCATGGGGAAGTCCACATCCGGGAACCTGTCAACTGGTATGTTCCTGTAGGCATAGTAACCCAGGATCACAAAGGCTATCATGAGCATAAAGGTGGTGACAGGGCGGTGGATGAAAAACCTATACATTAGGGAGATTATAATATGCCTATGACCCGCCGGTCAGTCCTTGCCCTCCTTATCCTGATCCTTACCTCCTGCGGAGAAGGTGAGAGGAAAGAAGTCCCTAAGGAAAGGGTCTTTGAGGTAAGGACCGTTGAGGCTAAGATCACGGTATATCCTATCTACTACACTACAAGTGGTTACCTTGAAGCGGTTTACAGGGTTGAGGTGAGGCCAGAGGTGAGCGGGAGGGTTGTTGAGGTGGTTGCTGAGGAGGGAGAAAAGGTGAAGGAGGGCGATATCCTCTTCAGGGTGGACGACGAGGTCTACAGGAAGGCCTACGAGGAGGTCCTGTGGAGCTTAAGAGAGGCTGAGAGGGACCTTGAAAACCTGAGAGCGGTCTACGAGCGAAGGAGGAAGCTCTTTGAGAAGGAGCTGATAAGCAAGGAGGAGTTTGAGGAGGTTAAGACGAGGTGGGAGACCCTGAAGGCGAAGGTGGAGAGGCTGAAGGCCTCCCTTGAGATGAGAAAGATAGACCTTGAGAGGACTGTAGTCAGGTCACCCATAGAGGGTATAGTTGTCAGCAGGAACGTGAGTCCAGGTGACTACGTAACACCCCAGACCAGGGCTTATGACTTGGTCAGGATCAGCCCCCTCAGGTTCGTCTTCAGGGTTCCTCAGGAGGTTGTAGGAAAGCTGATGGAGGGCAAGCAGGTTATCCTCAGGGTGGGCGGTAAGGAGGTAAGGGCCAAGGTCGTTTATGTTTCCCCGACCGCGGACGAGACGAGGATGTTCACCGTAAAGGCGGAGGTGGAGAACAGGAATGGAACCCTTAAGCCTAACATGTATGGGGAAGTCTCCTTTGAGGTGGAGAGTATGGAGGTCTTCCTCGTTCCGGAGCAGGCGGTCAGAATATCACAGAGGCAGAATTTCCTTTGGGTAGTAAGGGATTCAAGGGCTGTGAAGGTCCCCGTGAAGGTGGTGGCCCACAGGGAAGGTATGTCCGCAGTGGTCGGAGAAATAGAGGAGGGGGAGAGGATAGTAGTTGAGGGGTTCATGTTCCTCTACGAAGGTGCGAAGGTGGTGGAGAGATGAAGCTGTTCATCTTCCTGCTTCTTGCCTCCTTCGGCTTCTCACTAACCCTTGAGGAGGCTATAAGGATTGCCGTCAGGAACAACATAGACGTTCTGAAGTCGGGCATAGATCTCAGGAAGCTGGACCAGAGGATAAGGGAGGTGAGGAGCAAGGTCTTCCCGAGAGTTAGCTTCTCCGCAAGATTCACCAAATGGGACCCCAACTACATATCCGCCTTCTTCCCGGAGAACAAGTACTTCCTCACCCTGAACCTCACTCAGACCGTCTTTGACAGGACCCTCTGGACGGCCCTCAAGGTCGCTAAGAGGAGCGGTGAACTTCAGAGGGTTGTCCTTGAGGAGGTGAAGGTAAGAGTAGCCTCGGAGGTTGAAAAGGTCTTCTGGGCGGTCCTACTCAGGCGTGAGGTTTTAAGAGAGAAAAGGGAGTCCTTAAGGTACTGGGAGGACTACTTCCGCCTTGTGGAGGAGAAATACAGGGCGGGCATAGTTCCGAGATACGAATTCCTCAGGGCAAGGGCGGAGCTGAGGCAGGCGAAGGCGGAGCTAATAAGGGCGGAGAGCGAATACAGGACCGCGGTTAACACCCTGAAGGTCCTACTGGGGATAACGGAGGACGTAGAGCCGGAAGGAGAGTTCCGTAAGGCGGACCTCAACCTTGAGGACCCATACACCCTCCTTGAGAGGAACCCCACCCTGAGGGTCCTTGAGAAGACCCTTGAGGTGAGGGAAAGTGAGGTGGAGGTGAGGAGGGCAGAGTATTACCCCAAGCTCAGCTTCTTCTTCAACTACAACTTTGAAAACATCATAGACTTTGAAAACGGAAGGCTTGAGGAGGATACGAGACAGGGCTACAACTTCGGTTTCAGGTTTGACTTCCTGATCTTTGACGGCTTTGGGAGGAGGGCGAGGGTGATCCAGAGCAGGCTTGAGACCCTGAAGGTGAAGGAGGATATAGACTTTCTTAGGAAGAAGCTGAGGAACGACCTTGACTCCCTTCTCTCCCGGCTGAGGAGTGCTGAGGAGGAGATAGGAGCGAGAAGGGACACCCTCTTGGCGTCGGAGGAGTCCCTCAGGTTTGCTACCGAGAGGTACAGAGAAGGCGTGGGGACCCAGGTTGAGCTACTTGAGGCGAGGAGAAGCTACGAGAGGGCTAAGCTCTCCTATCTTGAGTCCGTATACGCATACAACGTCATAGCCGCAGATATCAAGGCTATACTCGGTATGTATCTACTCGCTGAAGATGGCCCTCGGATAGGACCCTAAGATCTTGACCATGAGGGTTCTCCTCTCTAACTCCTCAAGGGCTTCCTTTACGTGACCGTCTTCCTTGTGTCCCTCAAGGTCAATAAAGAATACGTAGTCCCAGGCCCTCCTCCTTGATGGCCTTGACTCTATCTTGGTAAGGTTCACACCCTTCCTGTAGAAGGCCTCAAGGGCCTTGTAGAGGGCTCCGGGTTCGTCCCTGACCGCGAATATCAGACTCGTCTTGTCCTTTCCTGTCGGCTTCATGTCCCTCTTGGAGATACCGAGGAAGCGTGTATAGTTGTCGGAGCTCTCCTGTATGTTCCTCGCGAGTATATTCAGGTGGTAGGTGTAGCTCGCCACCTCGCTGGCTATGGCTCCCGCTCCTTCCTCCTCAAGGGCTATCTCGCAGGCCTTGGCGGTGCTCTCCGTCTCTATGATCTGGGCATTCGGCAGGTTCTTCTCAAGCCAGGTTCTGCACTGGCCTATCGCTACCTTGTGGGAGTAAACCTTCCTGACCTCCTCAAGGCTCTCCGCGGTGGAGAGGAGGTGAAGGCTTATAGGTATGACCACCTCACCCGATATCTTCAGGTCGCTCTCAAGGAACATGTCTAAGGTGTAGTTGACAACCCCCTCTATGGTGTTTTCCACCGGGACAACACCGTAGTCGCTCCTCTGGGAATCCACCTCCATGAAGACATCCCTTATGGTGGTGCAGGGTATATACTGGGCGGAGAAACCGAAGAACTCAAGGGCTGCCTGATGGGTAAAGGTTGCCTTGGGACCGAGGTAGGCTATCTTGAGAGGTTTCTCCAAAGACAGACATGCGGAGATTATCTCCCTGTATATATGGATCAGTGCCTCGGATGGGAACTCTTCCCCGAACTTCTCCCTGTTCATTTTCAGAACCTTCTCAAAGATCGCCCTCTCCCTTTCAGGGACGTGGACCTCAAGCCCTCTTTCCTTCTTTATCTCGCCTATCCTCTTGGCTATCCTTGCCCTCTCGGTCAGGAGCTTGAGGATCTCCTCGTCTATCCTGTCTATCTCCTCCCTGAGGCGCTCTATCTCCTTCACCTCTAAAATTTTATAATACCGATGAAACGCTCGGTCCCGAAACCCAGACCCTTCGTGAAGTGGGCGGGAGGGAAGAGGCAGATAGTCTCTCATTTAATAAGTAGGATTCCCAAGGAGTTCGGGACGTACTACGAACCCTTCCTCGGGGGAGGAGCCCTGCTCTTTGAGATACTTCCCGAAAGGGCTGTGGTCGGAGACGTGAACGAAGAGCTGATAAACGCATACTTAGTTATCAGGGATAGGGTAGAGGAGCTTATAAGCGACCTCAAAAAACACAGAAATGAGAGAGATTACTACTACAGGATAAGGTCCCTTGATCCCAAGTCCCTTGACCCTGTCAGGAGGGCGAGCAGGTTCATATACCTCAACAAGACCTGTTACAACGGCCTCTGGAGGGTAAACTCAAGGGGGATGTTCAACGTTCCCTTCGGCAGGTATAAGAACCCGAAGATATGCGATGAGGAGAACCTAAGGGCGGTCTCCGAATACCTAAGGTCCTCGGATGTGAGGATAGTCCTGGGGGACTACAGGGAGACTTTAAAGACCGCGGGTGAGGGAGACTTCGTTTACCTGGACCCTCCCTACGCACCGGTTAGCGAAACGTCAAGGTTCACCGAGTATGTGAGCGGTGGGTTTTCCGAAGAGGATCAGATCAAGCTCGCAGAGGTCTTCAGAGACTTGGACAGGAGG
This sequence comes from Aquificota bacterium, assembly GCA_024280065.1. Classification (GTDB taxonomy): domain Bacteria; phylum Aquificota; class Aquificia; order Aquificales; family Aquificaceae; genus Hydrogenivirga. The sequence continues at coordinate 5,579 of JAJRQX010000138.1, read as the reverse complement.
GGGTGCTACGTGATGCTTTCCAACTCGGACACACCGCTGGTGAAGGAGCTATACAGGGATTACCTTATAGAGGTGGTGGAAGCGAACAGGTTCATAAACAGGGTCGCAAACAGGAGGAGGGGTTACAGGGAGCTTATAATCAGGAATTATGAGGAAGTTAAGGCTTCTGTCAGAGAAGTATATCAGGGTCCCTGAGTCGTTAAAATATCTCTGATGACAGAGAAAGAACAGGACCTTACCCCAATGCTCGCCCAGTATCACTACTTCAAGAACCAGTATAAGGACTGTCTCCTCTTTTTCAGACTGGGGGACTTCTACGAACTCTTCTACGAGGACGCTGTCGTGGGATCAAGGGAGCTCAACCTCGTCCTGACCTCAAGGCCAGCGGGTAAAGGGAGGGAGAGGATACCCATGTGCGGTGTTCCATACCACTCGGCGAGCGGTTACATACACAGGCTCGTCCAGAAAGGTTACAAGATAGCGATCTGCGAGCAGGTGGAGGACCCATCAAAGGCGAAAGGGATAGTGAAGAGGGACGTGGTCAGGGTGATAACGCCCGGAACGTATTTTGAAAAGGAAACTGGAGGGGTTGCCTGCCTTCACAGGAAGGGAGACACATTCTACGTAGCCTACGTAAACCTTTCGGTGGGAGAGTTCCTCGGAACCAAGACTAAGGAAAAGGATCTCCTTGACCTCATATCCAAGTTCAACGTTAGAGAGGTCCTCGTCAGGAAAGGGGAAAGGGTGAACGAGAGCCTGACGGAGGTCCTGAACGCCTTCCTGACTGAGCTGGGAGAGGAGTTCTTTGAGGAGGGAAGGGAGCTGGAGGAAGCATTTAACGTTTACAGCATCAGGGCTTTCGGGTTTGAGGACGAGGAGTTCAGGATCCCGCTGACGGCGGTATACAGGTATGTTAGGTTCACCCAGAAGGGCTACCTTCCCTTCCTGAGGAAACCAAAACCTTATACGGACGAAGGCTATGTGAGGATAGATCTGAAGGCGAGGAAGGGGCTTGAGCTAATTGAGAGCCTTGAGGGTAGAAGGGACCACACCTTAATGTCTGTCCTTGACAGGACCCTCACAGGTATGGGGAGAAGGAGGCTCAGGTTTTATATACAGAACCCATTAAGGAGTGCGGTGAGGATAAGGAAGGTTCAGGAGGCGGTAGCTGAGCTTGTAGAGAAGAGGGAGCTGAGGACAAGGATAAGGGAGATACTGAGCGGTATGGGGGACCTTGAGAGGCTTGTGTCAAGGATAAGCTCAAACATGGCTACCCCCAGGGACATGGTCCATCTCAAGAACAGCCTGAGGAAGGTGGAGGAGCTGAAGGAGGAGATAACTTCCCTTGATGCGGAACTCTTTAAGGAGCTCAAGAGCTCACTTGAGGAGGTCGGACACGTGGCGGAGGAGATAGACAGGGTGCTCGTGGAGGACCCGCCTATACACCTGAAGGAGGGAGGCCTCATAAAGGAGGGTGTGGACAGCTATCTGGACGAGCTGAGGTTCGTGAGGTCAAACGCTGAGAAGCTCCTAAGGGACTACGAGGCTAGGCTGAGGAAGGAAACGGGTATCGGGAGTCTCAAGATAGGCTACAACAAGGTAATGGGCTACTACATAGAGGTAACAAAGCCTAACCTCAAGTATGTTCCCGACCACTTCAGGAGAAGGCAGACCCTCTCAAACGCGGAGAGGTTCACAACGGACGAACTCCAGAGGCTTGAGGAGAGAATCCTCTCCGCGCAGACGAGGATAAACGACCTTGAGTATGAGATCTTCGTAAGGCTTAGGGAGAGGGTCCTCAGGGAGGTTGAGAGGATAGGGAGGAACGCCCAGATCGTAGGTGAGATAGACTACATCCAATCCCTCGCGGATGTAGCGGACAGGAAGGGCTGGACAAGACCTGAGATAACCGAGGGTAAGGAGATCCTCATAGAGGAGGGGAGACATCCTGTCATAGAGGAGTTCATAAAGGACTACGTTCCCAACGACACCAAGATTAACGAGGACAACCTCATTCTGATCATAACGGGACCGAACATGGCGGGTAAGTCCAGCTACATAAGGCAGGTCGCTCTGATAGTCATACTCGCCCAGATGGGAAGCTTCGTCCCTGCCAGAAATGTCAAGATAGGTGTAGTTGACGCCGTCTTTACCAGGATAGGTTCCGGGGACATACTCGCCATGGGTGTCTCCACCTTTATGAACGAGATGCTTGAGGTGGCGAGCATTCTATCAAACGCAACGGATAAGAGCCTCATAGTCCTTGACGAGGTGGGCAGGGGAACCTCCACCTACGACGGAATAGCCATATCCAAGGCTATAGTGGAGCATATAGCCAAGGAGCTGAAGGCGAGGACTTTAGTAGCCACCCACTTCCTTGAGCTCACGGACCTTGAGGGCACCGTTCCCGGCGTTGTAAACTACCACATGGCGGTCAGCGAAGAGAAAGGCAGGGTAGTCTTCCTCTACACCCTTATGAGGGGAAGGGCGGAGGGGAGCTTCGGCATAGAGGTTGCCAAGATGGCGGGAGTTCCGGAAAGGATAACGGAGAGGGCTAAGGAGATACTGAGATCCCTTGAGGGGAGGGACATACCCGTTCTTGAGGAGACCTTCAGGAGGTCCGAGGAGAGGATCAGGGAGAGAGAGCTTGAGGAGATTCTGAGGATGCTGGACGAGATAGACGTCGCGAACACCACACCTCTTCAAGCCCTGATGAAGATCGCCCAGATGAAGGAGGTGGTATCAAGAATAAGGGAGGGTAGATGAAGGTAGCTATACTCACGGACAACTTCAGGGAGGACATGGGAGGGGGGACCAGGATAGTTATAGACTTAGCGAGGGGCCTTAAGGAGAGGGGCCACGAGGTTTTAGTTATAACGGGACAGTCCCTGGACGGTTCCGCTGTCGGCCTTAGCGTCCTTAAACTACCGAGCCTGAAGTTTCCCTTTTACGAGAAGGCGGAGATGGTTTTCCCGACCACAACGTTGCTGAGCAGGATCAGGGAGTTTGAGCCCGACGTTATCCACTTCCACGAACCATTTACCGCAGGTATGGTAGCTCTGATCCTGGCGAAGGTGACCAAGAAGAAGGTTATCGGCTCCGTTTACATAGACCCGAAGCACCTCTCCCAATACGGTCTTAGAATAGACAGGGGAGGATTGGCCAAGGCCCTCGTAGGTTTCATGAGCAGGCAGTCGGACGCTACCGTCTTCATATCCGAGTATCAGAGGAGAACATACAGAAGGTTCCTGAGCGGCAGATCCCTGATAAAGGTAATATACCCCGGCATCCCGGACCTCTTCTTCCGTGAGGTTTCCGAACCACCGGACAGGAGGGTGGTTACGGTCTGTAGGCTCGCTCCTGAGAAGAACCTGAAGTTCGCCTTAAAGGTTATAGCGGAGGTCCAGAGAAGAGTGGATGTGGAGTATGTCATAGTCGGGGACGGGCCAGAGAGGGAGAGACTTGAGAGATACGCGAGAAAGGTGGCAGCTGAGGTCAGGTTCCTGGGCAGGGTCAGCAGGGAGGACCTGCCGTGGGTCTACAGGAGGGCCTCCCTCTTCTTCCTCCCATCCAAGGTGGAGACCTTCGGACTCGTCTTCGCGGAGGCTATGGCCTCCGGGCTTCCCGTCGTTGCCCTCAGCAAAGGTGCTGCTCCCGAGGTTATCGGAGACGCAGGTATCCTGTGCAGCGAGAGGGTGGAGGAGGTGGCGGAGGCTGTGGTCAAGGTTCTGAAGGACGGAGGGTTAAGAGAGGAGCTTTCGGAGAAGGCGAGAAGGAGAGCAACCCTTTTCAACATGAACAGGTTCATCGACGAGCACGAGGACCTCTACCGGAAAGTAATTAATATATAAGGAGGGTTCGGCTATGGGTGTGTTCATTAACCTGATCGTCCTGGCGGTTTCCTTATCCTTAGCGGGGGAAATAACGGATTCGGAGTACAGGAGAGACCTTGAGTTCATAAACAACATAGACAGGAGGCTTGATGAGCTTGACAGGGAAGTCCAGAATAAAGGGGCTACGGTGAAGATAGTTGACGAGCTCAACTCATACGGCTACCCACTCCATATGCTCAAGGAGAAGTATATGAACTACAACGAGGAGAAGTACGGAAAGCTCTTCCGTATGTATAAAAAAGTTTCGGACGTTTACGAGAAACTGATGTATGTCAAAAGGGGCGTGTTCCCTGAGCTCCTGATGAGGGAGATGAGGGACATAAAAGCTCCCGTGTGCAGGATATGGGCAGGCGGAAACAGGAGGGAGATACTGAACATAGCGGTAAAGGACCCGAACGATGAGGAGGCGGTAATAGCCATACTGACAAAGACACAGCTCCAGTATGCCCACCTGATAGGGGTTGAGACCATAAGCTTTGAAAGGTGCAAGTGATCAGACCAACCTGACCTCCTTAGAACCTCCTTCCACGTAACCGCACAGGAAGGCGTCTTCTCCGAGAACCTCAAGGGCGGTGTCCTTGTCCTCCTCACTCACTACGACCATCAGACCCACACCCATGTTGAAAGTCCTGAACATCTCCTCCTCAGGTATCCTTCCGAGGTCCTGGATCCACCCGAACACGGGGTTCTCGGGGATAGAAGCCTTCTCAATAACAGCTCTCACCCTCTCTGGGAGTATCCTGATCAGGTTTCCGGGTATGCCTCCACCAGTTATGTGGGCTATACCCTTCGGTTTTACCCTCTCCTTGAGTTTCTTTATGGGCTTTACATATATCCGCGTAGGCTCAAGGAGGACCTCACCCACGGTCCTGTCCCCGAAGGGTGACCTTTCTGTGAGCTTTACACCTCTGTCCCTCAGGACCTTCCTGATGAGGGAGAAGCCGTTGCTGTGGAAACCGGAGGACCTAAGACCCAAGATCAGGTCTCCCGGTCTTATGGCTGTTCCGTCTATGATCTCCTCCCTCTCACACACGCCGACACAAAAGCCTGCAAGGTCGTAAACACCCTCGGGGTAAAAGCCGGGCATCTCGGCGGTCTCTCCCCCCGCCAACACCACACCCGCCTCCTCACACCCCCTCACTATGCCATCCATTACTTCCCTCAAGACCTTAAGGTCTATTCTCCCGGTGGCCACATAGTCCAAGAAGAGGACCGGTTCTGCACCCGTCGTTATAACGTCGTTCACGTTCATCGCGACCAGGTCAATACCAACGGTGTTGTGGATACCAAGCTCCTGAGCTATCTTCAGCTTAGTCCCAACGCCGTCAGCAGATGCGAGTATAACCGGGTTCCTGTAACCCTCAAGACTTATCCCAGAGGCGAAACCGCCGAAGCCCGTAATTAACCTGCCGCGGAAGGACCTCTCCACCTTCTCCTTTATGTAACGGGCGAGGGCTTCAGCCCTGCCTATGTCAACGCCTGCGTCCCTGTAGGTGGTCAACCCTCCTCCCTGGTTACCCGAACTGTGCAAAATTACACAGCTCGGGTGCCGGGCTATTTATACCCCGCCTGTTCAGGGTGCCCAGAGACCCGGCAGGCGGCATTTGGACACCCATAGGCCCCGTCCCAGGTAACGGGACCTCACGCCCATAAAGGGTCCTCCCCACGTCCCCTGAAACGAGTAAC
>JAJRQX010000137.1 GCA_024280065.1 Aquificota bacterium | reverse complement strand
TGACGAGCTCAAGAACGACATAACCCGCTTCACCCCAGCATCCTTTGAACCTTCAATAGACTACGTTGTTGTGAAGATACCAAGGTTTGACTTCAGAAAGTTCCCCGAGGCTGACAGGACCCTCACCACAATGATGAAGTCGGTCGGAGAGGTCATGGCCATAGGAAGGACCTTCAAGGAAGCCTTGCTCAAGGCCATAAGGAGCTTGGAACTTGACAGGTACGGTCTCTCCTTCCCGAGAATGAACGTCTCTGACGTTGATCTCGTAAAGGGTCTCAGGGTCCCGAACGAGAACCGCCTCTGGTATATAGCTGAGGCCATAAGAAGGGGATACCCCCTTGAGGAGATCTACGAATACACCAGAATAGACCCTTGGTTTTTATTCAACATAGAGGAGATAGTAAGGTTTGAGTCGGTCCTTAAAGAGAACGACCTGACCGAGGACTTGCTGAGGAGGGCAAAGGAGATAGGGTATTCTGACAGGGAGATAGCCCAGATAAAAGGTATCTCCGAGAAGGAGGTGAGGGAGTTAAGGAGGAAGTTCGGGATAAGACCAGCCTTCAAGGGCGTGGACACCTGTGCGGGTGAGTTTGTGGCCTACACTCCTTACTATTACTCCTCCTACGAGAAGCCCTACTATACGGTAGAGGGGAAAACCCTGCTGGATGAGGATTAAGCTTATAAGTATATTTTTAAAACTTTTAAAATCATTAAAAGATCTTAAACCAAATTTAAACACCCAGGTCCTTTAATAGATAAAAACCTCAAGAGGGAGGTAAAGGTATGAAGAGAGCTGTTGCTTGTTTTCTCCTTGCAGGATCCGTAAGCTTCTCCGCACCTGTCTTCATGGACGGCGAGTGGGCTGAAGCTTTCTGCAAGGTTTGGAACAGGACACCCGACTTGGTTGAAAAGCTCGGAAACAGCAGCTCCTGGACAGAGGTCCGTGAGAGAAAGATCTTCCTTTACAGGAAGGACTGCGGTAAGGAGAAGGTGGTTCAGCTCACCATAAGGAGCGAGAACGGAAGGGCTACCTGCGTTTACGGAGGCTGGGCAAAGGACGAGAGGACGAAGAATGACTTCCTCATGTTTGCGGACACGAAGAGGTGGCTTGAGATGGGGAGAGGAGAATACGGTCCTATGAAGGCTATGATGTTCGGCAGGCTCAAGTTCAGGGGTCCGAAGGGTGTGGCTATGAGAAATATGGGACCCTTTGAAGCTTTCCTTGACGCGATAGATGAGGTAGAATCAGATACTACGAGATGCCCATAAAGGTAGTTTACAGGGGAAAGGAGATAGAGATACCCGAGAAGAGGATGCGGGCGAGGGACCTTCTGAGGCATCTCGGCCTTTCTCCCCTTTCCTCCATAGTCATACGTAACGAAGAGGTGATCTCTGAGGAGGACTACGTTGAGGAAGGAGACAGGGTAAGGGTGGTGAATGCGATCTCCGGCGGTCTTTAAGGGCTTGGACTGGTTTCTCCTGATCACCCTTGCCCTGATCCAGCTGTTCGGTCTGGTAGCGGTCTACAGTGCCTTAAGGAGCGAAGGCAGTCTTATTCTCTTCAAAAAGCACCTCCTATACGTTGCCCTGGGCTGGATCATAATGATCGTACTCTCTAAGGAGAAGTTCAGGAACCTGCTTGACCTGTCCCTATACATATACCTCTTCAACCTGTTCCTTCTTGTTCTCGTACTCGTTGCGGGGAAGGAGGTCTACGGAGCGAAGAGGTGGTTGAGCCTGGGCTTTATAAACCTTCAGCCCTCCGAGTTTATGAAGATGTCCCTCCTTCTGCTCTCCGCCTGCCTCCTCCCTCTTATCAAGGGTTTAAGGGACAGAAAAGTTATTCTGCTCCTTCTCGCCTTCGCAATACCCGTGGTTGTGACCTTCCAGCAACCAGACCTGGGGACCGCGACCGCATACCTTGTCCCACTCGTAGCCATGGTATACGTGAGGGGTGTCCCCCTTAGATACTTTATCGGAGCCGGCCTTCTGGCCGTCGCCTCCTTACCTTTTCTATGGGAGGCTCTCAAGGACTATCAGAGGAAGAGGATACTGGCCGTCCTTGACCCATACAGCGACTATTTTGGGAGTGGTTACCAGCTGATCCAGTCCGTAATAGCCATAGGCTCGGGCGGACTGACGGGCAAAGGCATAACCAAGGGAACCCAGACCCAGCTGATGTTCCTGCCGGAGGTCCACACGGACTTCATATTCTCCGTGATAGGTGAGGAGCTGGGGTTTCTGGGAACCTTCACGTTGGTTCTGCTCATATTCATGTTCCTCTACAGGATACTGAGCTACACAAAATTCACCCTAACCATGCCAGAGACCCTGTTCGTTATCGGGACCTTTACGCTATTCCTATTCCAGTATTCGGTGAACATACTCATGACCTTAGGTATGTTCCCCGTGGTCGGGATACCCCTTCCCTTCGTGAGCTTCGGGGGGAGCTCATTCATAACCTTCAGCACACTAATCGGTATACTCCTCAGCATATACAGGGACTACAAGACATCCGTTCCACTCCTGAGGTCGGAGGTAAATTATGAGTGATGGTAAAGGGCGTTTACGTCCACATACCCTTCTGCTCCTACAGGTGTCCTTACTGTGATGTTTACTCTCTGGTTGAATCTCCGGTAGGGCCAGAGGAGTACGTGGATCTCATCTTAAAGGAAGCTGAGCTATACAGGGAGATACCCCTGGATATAAGGACCCTTTACCTGGGGGGAGGTACACCCACCAAACTGAGACCCGAGGAGATCTTAAGGATCGTAGAGGGTATAGGTGAAATCTTCCGTGTTTCCAACTTTGAGGAGATAACGGTTGAGTGTAATCCCGAGGACTACACAGAAAAAGACTTCAGGAGACTCAGGTCCTTTGGCGTGAGCAGGCTGAGTATAGGTGTTCAGAGCTTTTCCGAGGAAGGTCTTAAGGTCCTGGGTAGGAGGCACACACCCTCGGAAGCGGTCAGGGCCTTCCTCTCGGCGAGGGAGGCGGGTTTTGATAACGTGAACGTAGACCTCATTTATGGCTATCCCGGGCAGAGGCCCGACGACCTTAAGGCTGACCTTGAGAAGGCGGTTTCCCTTGAACCTGACCACATATCCGCCTACCTGTTCACACCCTACGAGGGTACACCTCTCGGGCTTAAGGTCCTGAAGGGTGAGCTTAAAACCCCGGGAGAAGATGAGATAAGTACCCTGCACGGGATACTCTGGAGAACCCTGAAAGAAGCTGGCTACGTCAGATACGAGATATCAAACTGGGCAGAACCGGGTAAGGAGTGCAGACACAACCTGATCTACTGGACGATGGAGGAGTTTTTGGGTCTGGGGGTTTCAGCCTGGGGTTTCATCGGATCGGTCAGATACGGCAACCTGAGGAGTGTGATCCTATACGCCGAGAAGGTGGTGTCCGGAGAAAGGCCCGTAGGAACTGGGGTTAATCTTACGGAGAAGGACAGGTTTGAGGAGTGGTTGATGCTCAGGCTGAGGACGAGGAGGGGTATACCTCCTGACCTTATTCCGGAGCACCTTCTGGAGTTCTTTGAACCGGGACCTGAAGGTCTGACTATAAAGGAAGATTATATGATCCTGACCAACGAGATTACGGCGGAGCTGTTAGTATATAATTCAATAGGTCGGAGGTGAGTTATGGCCAAGATATATTATGATGAGGACGCATCCCTCCAACCCCTATCAGGTAAGAAGGTGGCCATTTTGGGCTACGGCTCTCAGGGACACGCCCACGCCTTGAACCTCAGGGACAGCGGTGTTGATGTGGTCATAGGACTGTACAGGGGTAGCAGATCCGCGGAAAAGGCGAAAGAGGATGGCTTTGAGGTCCTTACACCCTCAGAGGCGGCGAAGGTTGCGGACATAATCATGTTCCTGGTTCCGGACACGGTCCAGCCGGACCTATACGAGAGGGAAGTTAAACCCCAGCTTGACAGTTCAAAGACCTTAGCCTTTGCC
>JAJRQX010000008.1 GCA_024280065.1 Aquificota bacterium | reverse complement strand
TGACAGGGCGGTCTCGTCTCCCGGAGACCTCATACATGCCATCAGAGAAGGTAAAACTGTGGTATCCTTTTCCGATAAGGTCCCCATTGTATGGAAGGAGGGAAGGAGGATAAAGGTTTACTCCCCCTACGAGAACACACTCACACTCCTGGTGTCCGAGGGGGGATGTTTGACCGAGGCCTTGGGTCCCAACTGCGTGCTTGAAGTAAAGCCTGGAAGGTATATAGCGGTAGGTTATACCTATATATTAAAAGTATGGAAGATCCTCTTCGGCATAAGGCCCCTCTTTATCTCCTACCCCCTGGAGGTAAGGGATGAGGGAGAGACCCCTTCCTGACTGGGTGAAGGAAAAAATACTACAGAAAGTAAACAACAAACACCTCGCGGAGGAGGCTCTCAAGTATATAACCCTGGTTGAACGTGATGACGGGACCTTCTGGGTCAAGGAGAACTTTGAGGAGACCCACAGGCACGCCCTCTGGTTCATGGTCCTCCACTGCGTCAACCTCGCCCAACGGCTTCTGAGGGGTGAGAACATAGATGACCTTTAAGATCATCTACTACGAGCTTATACTCCTCGTGTCTGTGTCAATCATACTCCTTATAGTTATCTTAAAGAGCAAGGGCGTTTACGACCTCCTGATATTCTTCCTCGGGCTCCTCATAGTGTCTCTCTCAAGGGTTTACATCTTCCTCCGGTCGGAGGTCCTCGTTCCCGTATTTTACATAACCACCGCGGTTGGCTACTTCCTGATAGCCTACTCGGTGATAAGGCTCGCCAACTACCTCAAGTCCGTAAAGGTCCTTGAGCAGACAGCCTTTTACGACCCTCTCACCAAGGCTTACAACAGGAACTTCATAGAGGAGTACATAAAGGAGGAGCTTAGGAAAGCCAAGAGGCTCAAAGAGGAGTTCTGCCTCCTGCTCATAGACCTGAACGACTTCAAGGAGGTAAACGACAAATACGGCCACAACGCCGGGGACGTGGTCCTGAAGAAGGTGGTTGAGAAGCTGAAGAGAAACCTCAGGGAGTACGACCTGATAGCGAGGTGGGGAGGGGACGAGTTTCTGGTTGTACTCCCCGCGGAGAAGGGGTCAAACATACTTGAGATAGTAGGGAGGCTCGTTGATGAGTTCAAGATAACTTACGGGGACGTTACGGTGACGCTGAGCGTTGGTTACGCTTGTTTCCCCCATGACGGGGACACCCTTGACAAGCTCATAGAGATGGCGGACAGCAGGATGTACAGATCTAAGAGCGTCTTCAAGGAGGTGAAGAAGTATGCCCTGGACGATAAGGGTGAGGAGAAGGTTTAACGCTGCCCACTACCTCACCGACTATCACGGGAAGCCGGAACCCCTCCACGGCCACACCTGGGAGGTTGAGGTTTACATAGATGCGGACAGGCTTGACCCGGGAGGTATGGGGATTGACTTCGTTGAGGTAGAAAGGTATCTGAAAAAGATCCTGCCGGACTATAAGCTCCTCAACGACCTCTTTGACTTCTCCCCGAGTGCGGAAAACCTTGCCAGGTGGGTTTACGAGAAGGTTAAGGAGGCATACCCTACCGTGAGGAAGGTTGTGGTGTGGGAGACGGAGAGTTGCGGGGCTGAATACTATGAAGAGGATAGGGATAACCATAGGTGACCCCGCTGGTGTGGGACCTGAGCTCATAGTCAGGATATCAGAAAGCTTCAGGGAGGGGAACGCTTACATCATCTACGGTGAGGAGAAGACCATAAGGGAGGCGGAGAACTTGCTAAATACCGGTCTCGGTGCCAGGCTGATAAACTCACCTGATGAGGTGAAGGGACCCGGCGTTTACATCGCTGACCTTAACATCTCAGAAAGACCGATCCCCCAGCCCTCCATAACCTCGGGGAAGGTAGCTGTGGCTTACCTTGCGAGGGCTACCGTTGATGCCGTTCAGGGTAAGATAGACGGGCTCCTCACCATGCCGATCAGCAAGTTCTGGGCAAGGAGGGCGGGCTTCTCATACGAGGGGCAGACCGAGTATCTGGCTCAGGCTTCTTCAACGAGGGAATATGCCATGATGATGTGGTCAGAGAAGGTCAGGGTGGTTCTGCTCTCAACCCATCTCCCCCTCAGGGAGGCTATACTCAGGGTGAACAAAGAAAACCTGAGGGGAAAGCTTGACCTTACCCTCAGGGAGTACAGAAGACTCTTCAGAAGGGAGCCCTCCGTAGGTGTCCTCGGCCTCAACCCCCATGCTGGAGAGTTCGGTGACATAGGGAGGGAGGACGTGGAGGAGATCCTCCCTGTTATTGAGGAGTTTAAAGGTAAGGGTTTCAGGGTTGAGGGCCCCCTCTCTCCCGATACTGCATTCCTGAAGCCTGAGAGCTACGATGTCTTCCTATGCATGTACCATGACCAGGGTCTCATACCATTCAAGTTGTTGGCATTCAAAGAAGGTGTGAACCTCACCCTCGGCATACCCTTCCCGAGGGTCTCACCTGACCACGGGACAGCCTATGATATAGCCTGGAAGGGCATAGCTGACCCCGGACCTTCTCTTAAGGCCCTTGAACTCCTTGAGAACATATTGGAAAATCTTAAGGATAGATGAGGGGTTTGGTCTACCTTCTTCTCTTCCTTGTGGTCTTCGGAGTTTCCTTCTACTTCTTCATAATGAACGCGGACCAGGAGGTCACGGTTCGCATATACGAAGGCCTATCAACCCCTCCCCTACCCGCCGGCCTTGTCCTCCTCCTCTCCTTCTACTTAGGCTTCCTGATAGGCTTTCTCTTCTTTCCCTTGACTTACATCATAAAGAGGCTATCCTGAGGGTGTATTTTATTACCAAAACTTGAAGAAGGAGGTAAAGGGTATGCAGGAACAAAAACAGCAGACGATGGTCTTTAAGGTAACTGAGAAGGCGGCCGAGGAGATCCTGAAGGTGGCCAAGGAGAACAACATAGAGAACCCCATACTCAGGGTCAGGGTGGTCCCCGGAGGATGTTCCGGCTTCCAGTATGCGATGGGCTTTGACGACAAGATAGAGGAAGGGGACCATGTCTTTGAATACAACGGTGTGAAGGTCGTCATAGACTCCTTCTCCATGCCCTACGTGAACGGTGCTGAGCTTGACTACGTGGTGGACTTCATGGGCGGAGGCTTCACCATAAGGAACCCCAACGCCACCGGAACCTGCGGTTGCGGGAGCTCCTTCACCTGCGGATAACCTCAACCCTGACGGCGGGCGGCTCCACGCTCGCCGGGTGTATAAACCAGGGGACGGCTGTCTCGGTTCTCACCCTTACCCTGTAAACCCCGGGGCTTTTCAGTTCCGAAACGTCTACATAAGCCCTCACCTCACCTATGAACCTTGAGAGTATAAGTCTCTCAACCACATAAACCGTTATCTCAACCCTGTCTGGTCTGACTGTGTAGCTCATACCCTGGATACCGTTCCTTACCTCCACATACCTTGAAACCGTTATGGTGGTCCTGTTCCCGAAGTTGACCACACCCCAGAGGGTCACCGAGACCACCAGAGCTATCAGCTTATACCTCCAGTCCTTAACGAATATGTTCCTAAGAAGTCTCATCTCTTAACCCCAGCAGGTCTATCAGCCTGTCCTTCAGTATCTCCGGGTCTAAGTTTCTCTCAAGCCTGCCCCCCACCGCGAGGGATATCTCCCCCGTCTCCTCGGACACGACGACAGCTATGGCGTCCGTCTCCTCGCTTATCCCGAGTGCAGCCCTGTGTCTCGTCCCGTATTTCTTGGGTAGGTCCGCTGTCCTTGAGAGGGGAAGGACGCAGGAGGCGAAGGCTACCCTTTCGCCTCTGATCACCACAGCTCCGTCGTGGAGTGGCGTCATCGGGTAGAAGATCGTTATGAGGAGTTCAACGGTTACGGTCGCGTCCAGGTAAACGCATCCTTCAACCACATCCTCAACGTTCTGGTTCCTCTCTATGACTATTAGGGCCCCTATCTGTCTGTCGGACATGAACCTGCAGGCCCTCACTATCCTTTCAACTGTCCTCTCCTCTACTGAGGAGAGCTTTATGACCTTCGTCCTCTCACCTATCCTCGCTATAGCCCTCCTTATCTCTGGCTGGAATATGACAACTATTGAGAAGAGGCCTACGGTCCAGAACTTCTCAAAGATCCAGGAGAGGGTCTTGAGCTGGAGTATCTCAGCTGTAAGCCAGGCAACGCCGACGAAGACGAGGCCCCTGAGGAGCTGGAATCCCCTGCTTAAAACCAGGAAGTATATGATTCCGTAAATGAAGGCGGTCACGATCATTATGTCCATGAAATCCCTGAAGCTGAAGAGTTCCCCTATGACCTCAAACACCATCGTAGGTCCTCACAGCGTCAAGAAGGGCGAGGAATTCCCTCGTTTCCCTTACATCGTGTGTCCTGACTATCTGGGCACCCTTCAGGACCGCGGGTGCGGTCGCCCCGAGGCTGCCGAAGACCCTCTCCTTTGGCTCTGTCTTCCTGTTTAAGAACCCTTCAAGTATTATACCCACAAAGGACTTCCTTGATACACCCACCATGAGGGGCTTTCCGAGAACCTTGAGCTCTTCAAACCTGCTGAGGATCTCAACGTTGTGTTCTGGGAGCTTCCCGAACCCTATGCCTGGGTCTAAGATTATGTTCTCCTCCCTCCTGTAGCCCGCCTCCTTCAGGGCCCTTATCCTCTCCCTCCACCAGTCCACTATCTCCTGGATGACGTCCTCGTATACTATGGGTTCTTCCTTCCAGGTCTCAGGCCTTCCCTTTATGTGGTTTATAACGTAAGGGCAGTTGTATTCTGAAACCACCTTGTAGATCTGCGGGTCAAAGGTCCCACCGCTTATGTCGTTTATGATGTCGGCTCCCTCTTCAAGGCAGGCCTTCGCCACCTCGGATTTGTAAGTGTCAACCGATATCCAGATGTCGGGTAGTTCTCTTCTTATGAGCTTCAAAACGGGCAGAACCCTCCTGAGCTCCTCCTCCGCTTCTACTCTTTTGGAACCCGGTCTCGTGGACTCACCTCCTATGTCTATTATCTCCGCTCCCTCCTCGGCCATCTGGACAGCACGCCTTAAAGCCTTTTCCGGATCCATGTAAAGCCCCCCGTCCGAGAAGGAGTCTGGGGTAACGTTCAGGACACCCATTATCGCGGTCTTGAGACCCAAAGGCAGGATCTTCCTGTTGAACTCAAGTCTGAAGCTCTTCTTCCTGAACCTTATGAAGGTCTCAAGGATTCCACGAGAGAGGTCCTTTGTTTCCTTGTATTCCGCAAGTTCCGAGCACATGTCTTTCAGGTTCTTTTCACTCCCGCAGAGGGCGAACCTCCCATCCTTGTAGAAGACGGAGACGCAGGATCTCCTCGCGGACAGGAGTATGGGCTCTGGGTTTCCCCTGTAGGTGAAATACAGGCAGTAGAAGATGCCCTCAAAGGCTCTCTCCTCCGCCTCCCTGAAGAACACACCTATCCTCTCTTTTAGGAACTTGTAAAATAGGTCCTTATCTGTGAAGCGCTTGAGGATCATGTAAATATTTTAAGAGGTAAATGTTACCTTCCGACCGCCCTCAGCCTGTTGTGGTCCGTTATCAGAACCTCATTAGGTAGAAGATAGGACTATAGGAGCTTATCAGCTTCACCTCCTCAAGGCCAGCTCCCAAAAACCTCTGGAGAAGAGTCTTCTCTTCGGGGACGAAGAACTCCCTCGCCTTGGGGACCCCTGCAAGCTCTTTTGCCTTCTCAACCGCGTCCTCAAGACCTCCTATCTCGTCCACAAGACCGATCTCTTTAGCCTTCTCGCCCGTTATTACCCTACCGTCCGCTATCTCCCTGAGCCTCTCCTCGTCTATCTTCCTGTATCTCAGTATGGCCTCTATGAACTGCTCGTAGGCATCCTCTATGGTCTCCTTGAGGTACTTCTTCTCCTCCTGTGTCAGCTCCCTGAATGGGTTTAGGGTATCCTTGAACTTACCCGTCTTTATAACGGTAGCCTTTATCCCTATCTTCTCTAAGAGCTCCTTGTAAGCTATGTGCTGGATCACAACACCTATGCTCCCGGTTACGGTCCCCGGGTTTGCGAATATGTAGTCCGCTGCCGCAGATAGGTAGTAGGCTCCCGAGGCCGCCACGTTCCCCATGGAAACCACAACCGGCTTCCCCGACTCCCTGAACCTCTCTATTGCCCTGTATATCTCCTGGGAGGCACCCACGGAACCCCCTGGGCTGTCCACCCTTATGACAAGGGCCTTAACGCTCTTGTCTTTCCTGAGTCTTTCTATCTTTCTGACCACAGGAAGGGGGTTCACTATTACCCCGGAGACCTTGACTATCGCGACCCTGTCGCCTACGGGGACCCTGGCTATCAAACCGGAGATCATGACAGAAGCAATTATAAACAGAAGTAAGATCAGAAAAATCCACCTTTTCATAGCTATATATTTATCATATGTCCGGCGTCCTGAAAAAAGACCCCGTGGAGAGGCTTAAGAAGGCGATCGGTAAGGAGAAGGTGTCAACCTCTTTGGCCCAGAGGAAGCTCTACTCCTACGACGCCACACCCATACCCGTTGAGAGGAAGGTTCCGAAGGCTGTCCTCTTTCCAGAGTCCCACGAGGACGTGGTCAGGATAGTTGAGGTCTGCTATGAGGAGAACGTACCTATCTTCCCGAGGGGAGCAGGCTCTGGACTGACCGGGGGTGCTGTCCCTACCGATGATGGAGGTGTGGTTGTTTCCTTTGAGAGGATGACGAGGTTCTCTGTTGACCCTGATAACGCTACCGCGGTAGTAGAACCCGGGGTCATAACCGCGGATTTTCAGAGCTACGTTGAGAGGCTGGGGCTATTTTACCCTCCCGACCCTTCCTCATTCAAATACTCAACCATAGGCGGGAACATAGCGGAGAACGCGGGAGGACCCAGGTGTTTAAAGTACGGTGTGACGAGAGAATACGTCTTAGGGATAACAGCGGTCATAAAGGAGGGTAAGGTTATAAGGACGGGCAACCCTGTGCTTAAGGACGTTGCTGGATACGATATTACCAAGTTCTTCGTTGGGTCTGAAGGAACGCTCGGCATCATAACTGAGGCGGTCCTGAAACTCATCCCGAAACCCCAGGCGAGGGCTACAGCCCTGGCTGTCTTTGATGACCTTGAGACGGTGGGAAGAGCTGTGACAAAGATAATGACTTCGGGTATATTCCCCTCAGCCCTTGAGTTCATGGACAGGGACGCCATAAGGGCGGTTGAGGAGTTTAAGCCCGTAGGCCTTCCCAAGGATGCGGAGGCCCTCCTTCTCATAGAAGTGGACGGGACGAAAACCTCCGTGAAGGAGCAGATAGAACAGGTGAAGGCTATCCTTGAGGACATGGGCGTTGAGGTAAGGATAGCTTCCGACCGGAAGGAGGCGGAGAAGCTCTGGACAGCCCGTAAGAACCTCGGACCCGCCTTGGGTAACCTGAGATCGGGCAAGATAAACGAGGACATAGTCTTTCCGAGGATATACCTCTCGGAAGCCCTGCCAAAACTCAGGGAGATAGCGAGGAAGTATGACCTCCTTATGGCCGTGTTCGGTCACATAGGTGATGGGAACCTCCACGTTAACTTCCTCTACGATAAGAAAAACAGGGAAGAGGAGGAGAGGGCGGAGAGGGCGGTGGACGAGGTCTTTGAGCTGGCCCTCTCCTATCAGGGCTCCATAACGGGCGAACACGGAGTCGGACTCACAAAGAGGAAGTTTCTGAGGTGGCAGTTCGGAGATGTAGGCTACGAGATCCTGAGGGGAATAAAGCTCCTCTTTGATCCTAAGAACCTTTTCAACCCCGGTAAGGTGGTAGAGATCTGATCAGAGCCTCAAGGCTCCTCTCTGTGTAGGGACCCCTCCTGAGGACCCTGGGTTCACCCCTCAGGTCCACAAGGGCTGAGGGCGGACCGCTGAAAGTTCCCCCGTCCACATAAAGGGAAACTTCGTCCCCGAAGTAATTTATGGCTTCCTCTACGTTCCTTGCGGGCGGTTCACCTTCCGGATTGGCACTCGGCGCCACTACAGGCCTCCCCAGAATTTCAAGGAGACCCCTGACAAAGCCCCTTCTTGGTACCCTAACAGCCACACTGTCTCTTCCGAGCCAGTGGTATCTGGGAGAACACTTCCTCAGGACCACCGTTACAAAAGGCTTCATCAAGAGTTTCTCGGAGCATACGTCCGTACAAAGCCCCAGCTTCCTGACCCAGAATAAGTCCGGGACAAGGACTATGAAGGGCCTGCCGGAGGGTCTCCTGGTCAGGTACAGCCTCCTCACAGCCTCGTAGTTCGTTGCGTCCGCAAGGATACCGTATATGGTGTCAGTCGGTGCCACGACAAAACCGCCACCTCTCAGCTCGTCGGCGGCTAACCTTATAGAGAGGGGGTTCCTTTCAGGAACTACCTTTAAGCTTCTCCTTGGCATACTCCATAAGACCGCCCGCCTTCAGGATCGCCTGAAGCTCCTCGGGAAACTTGGTTGCCTCAAACTCCTTACCCTTGGTTATGTTTCTAACTATGCCCTTCTCAAGGTCCACCTCTATCTCGTCCCCGTGGTCCGTGCTGTCAACAGCTTCTGGTGCCTCAACTATGGGGAGGCCTATGTTTATGGCGTTCCTGAAGAAGATCCTCGCAAATGACTTGGCAACAACCACCGGGACACCCGCATACTTTATGGCTATCGGTGCGTGTTCCCTTGAGGAACCCGAACCGAAGTTTTTCCCCGCAACGATAATGTCCCCTTCCTTATGGTCCTTGGCGAAGTTAGGGTATTCCGAGTCCTCCATAACGTGTTTGGCAAGTTCGTAAGGGTCCGAAGTGTTGAGATAACGGGCGGGTATTATCTGGTCCGTGTCCACGTTGTCCCCGAACTTCCAGACCCTACCCCTTATAACCGTCCTCATAAGAAAAGTATAGCAGATATGTAAACTTTAATCAGGAGGTGAAACCATGAGAGGAGTCATGGGGGTTCTGTTCTTGGTTATAGGTATCACCTTCGCAGATAAGGGAGCTGAGTTCGTGCAGACAGAATACCAGAGACCATTCAGGGCGGTTGTTGAGTTTTACTTTGACGAACCTGAGAAGATAAAACCTGCTCTTGAATGGGTTTCAAACATCATATACGTCCTTTCAAAGGAACCCTACAACTTCGTTCCTGGAGAGGACATAGACATAGTTGTCGTGATCCACGGAACTGAGATAACCACCCTTGTGAGGAAAAACAGGGACAGATACAGGGAGATCTGGGACAGGATAGAGGGTATGGCTATGTACGGTGTGAAGTTCAAGGTGTGCGGTATGGCAGCGGAGCTGATCTACGGCTACAAAAAGGAGGACTTTCCCGAGTTTGTTGAGCTGGTCCCCTCCGCCATAACCGAACTCCTCCACTGGCAACATAAGGGATACGCCCTCCTGATCCCGAGGATACTTGAGAGGAAGAAGGCGGTTGAGGAAATAAGGTGATATATTTTAGGTATGGTTTTTGAAAGAGCGAAGGGTCTGGTCAGAAAGGTTACCCTTGAGCTCGTTTATGAGGTGGTTGAGGAGAGAACCAAGGAGATCAGGGACCGCATAGACAAGCTTGAGGGGAAGATAGAGAGACTTGATGAGAAGATAAACCTGCAGGTAAACCAGCTAAGACAGGAGATGAGCCAGCTTCGTCAAGAAACCAAAGGGGAGATAGACCAGTTAAGGCAGGAGATAGGCCAGCTCCGTCAGGAAGTTAAAGGAGAGGTAGACCAGCTAAGACAGGAGATGGGTCAGCTCAGGCAGGATATAGGCAGGCTGAACCAGAAGATGGACACCTCTGTTCAGCAGCTCAACAACAGGATAGACACG
>JAJRQX010000136.1 GCA_024280065.1 Aquificota bacterium | reverse complement strand
CGGCCCCGGAGAGCCGGTTAGCTCGGGGACTTCCGACAGGACCGACTTCCGTGGCGTGACGGGCGGTGTGTGCAAGGCCCGAGAACGTATTCACGGGGACATCGCTGATACCCCGTTACTACCGATTCCGGCTTCATGGGGGCGAGTTTCAGCCCCCAATCCGCACCATGACCGGGTTTTGGGATTAGCTCCCCCTTGCGGGGTCGCATCCCATTGTCCCGGCCACTGTAGCGCCTGTGTGGCCCCGGGCATAAAGGGCATACTGACCTGACGTCATCCCCACCTTCCTCCGGCTTATCGCCGGCGGTCCCCCTAGAGTGCTCCCCTTTCGGGGTAGCAACTAGGGGCAGGGGTTGCGCTCGTTGCGGGACTTAACCCAACATCTCACGACACGAGCTGACGACGGCCATGCACCACCTGTGCCCAGGCCCAGTCCTAGGGACTGGGACTCCCCCGCTTTCGCAGGGGTTACCTGGGCATGTCAAGCCCGGGTAAGGTTCTTCGGTTAGCATCGAATTGAACCAGACGCTCCACCGGTTGTGCGGGCCCCCGCCAATTCCTTTGAGTTTCAGGCTTGCGCCCGTACTCCCCAGGCGGGGCGCTTAACGCGTTAGCTGCGAGCCTGCCCCCGAAGGGACAAGCCCTAGCGCCCATGGTTTACAGCCGGGACTACCCGGGTATCTAATCCGGTTTGCTCCCCCGGCTTTCGTCCCTGACCGTCAGGACGGCCCCAGCAGGCTGGCTTCCCCTTCGGTGTTCCTCCCGAGATCTACGCATTTCACCGCTACCCCGGGAATTCCGCCTGCCCGGGCGCGCCTCAAGCCCCGCAGTTCGGGATGCCGTTCCGCCGTTGAGCGGCGGGCTTTGACATCCCGCTTACGGGGCCGGCTGCGGACGCTTTACGCCCAGTGACTCCGCGCAACGCTCGGGACCTACGTATTACCGCGGCTGCTGGCACGTAGTTAGCCGTCCCTTCCTCTGGGGGTACCGTCAGGACCGTGAGGTATTAGCCCACGGTCCCATCGTCCCCCCCGACAGGGGTTTACACCCCGAAGGGCTTCATCCCCCACGCGGCGTCGCGGGGTCAGGCTTGCGCCCATTGCCCACGATTCCCCACTGCTGCCCCCCGTAGGGGTGCGGGCCGTGTCTCAGTCCCGCTGTGGCCGGCCACCCTCTCAGGCCGGCTACCCGTCATCGGCTTGGTGGGCCGTTACCCCACCAACTACCTGATGGGCCGCGGGCCCATCCCCAGGCGGGAGCATGGCCAAAAGGCCAGAGGCCCCCTTTGGCCACCACACCTTAGTGGTGGGTAGCATTATGGGGTATTAGCCCCCCTTTCGGGGGGTTATCCCCCTCCTGGGGGTAGGTTACCCACGTGTTACTCACCCGTTTGCCGCTCAGCACCCGCTCCCAAAAGGGAGCGAGCCTGCGCACGACTTGCATGTGTTAGGCGCGCCGCCAGCGTTCGCGCTGAGCCAGGATCAAACTCTTCAGGAAAACCGGGCACAAGCTAGTCTTAGCTGGACCCCAGATATAGAGGGTTCCTTCCCCCTATTCAGTTGCCAAGGAGCCGGCGGGCCTCTTGGGACCCGCTAACCTCAGTGCGGTCTATTAATATAGCACCCGAAAAAAGACTTGTCAAGGGTTTTAGAAGGATCACAGTTGTGAAAATTCCAGGAAAGACAACATCTTACACACACAGAAGACTTGAAAATCCTTCACCTCAGGTATATACTTTTTATCTGGCTGTCCCCGTAGCTCAGGTGGATAGAGCGCGAGATTCCTAATCTCGAGGTCGCAGGTTCGAGTCCTGCCGGGGACGCCATTTTATTTAGGCCCGGTAGCTCAGTTGGTAGAGCACCCGGCTGAAAACCGGGGTGTCGGCGGTTCGAGTCCGCCCTGGGCCATAACTTCTTTGAAGAGCCTCCTGACCACTTCCTTCCAATCCTTCCTGCCACTCTCTATCTCGTCAAGCTCCTTCTCCATGCGAGCTGTGAAGCTGTAGTCCATCAGAACCGGGAACATCTCCTTCAGGGTCTCTACCACCTTAACTCCCCTTTCCGTGGGCCTAAGTGCTCTCTTAACCACCTCCACGTAGCCCCTTTCCTTCAATGTCTTAACTATAACCGCGTAGGTGGATGGTCTGCCTATGCCAAGCTTCTCCAAGGTCCTCACAAGGGTTCCCTCCGTGTAACGGGGCGGCGGCTGGGTTACCTTCTCCTCAACGAAGACCTTTACTACCTTGAGCTGGTCACCCTCCTTAAGATCGGGGAGGGCCTGTCCCTGAATATCATGAGGGTAGACCTTAGTCCAGCCATCAAAGACCAAATTAACCCCTTTGGCCACCATTGTGATGGGCCTTTTCAGTTGGGGTGAGCTGACCTCTATCCGGAATGTAGTCCTCTCAAGGATAAGGTCCGCCATAAGGCTGGCCAAGGTTCTCCTGAAGATAAGGTCGTAAACCTCCTTCCCGTAATCAGGTGTTCTGTGGGGTGATGTAGGTCTTATGCACTCGTGTGCACCCTGGGCGGTCTTTCCCTCTCTGAACCTTCTGATCCTGCCCACATAATCCTTGCCGAACTTCTCCTCTATGAACTTCATAAAAACACTGGCAGCTTCCCTGCTCATCCTCGGACTATCAGTTCTGGGGTAGGTTATAAAACCCTCTTCAAATAGCCTTTGAGCTATGGACTGGATCCTTTCCGGGGATAGACCAAGTTTTGAACTTCCCTCCGCTTGGAGAGTTGAGGTTATAAAAGGCCTCGGAGGGTTTACCCTCTCTTCCTTTTTGCTGACTGAGGCTACAATAAAAAGACCTTCCCTTATCCTGTCACAGATCTCTTTGGCGTCGGAAGGGTGGCTGTATCTGTAGTCGTAAAGAACCTCAAACCTAAGACCGTCCTTCTCAAGGAGAGCTTTGACGTAGTAGTATCTCTTCGGTTTGAAGTCCTCTATCTCCCTCTCCCTGTCCACTATAAGCCTGAGGGCTGGGGACTGGACCCTTCCAGCGGATAGGGTTTTTATGCCAAGGCGGTCCCACAGGATGGGAGATACTCTGTATCCGATGAGTCTGTCAAGGATCCTCCTTGCGAACTGGGACCTGACCAGATTCATGTCCACATCGCCAGCCTCCTCTATGCTCTTCCTTATGGCCTTCTCCGTGATCTCGTAGAAGACAACCCGCTTTATGGGGGTTCCCGTCTTCTTCAGCTCCTCCTTGAGGAAGTAAGCTATCGCCTCACCCTCCCTGTCGGGGTCTGTCCCTATGAAGACGGTTTTTGACCTTCTTGCCAGCTTTTTTAGTTCTTCAAGGATCCTTCTCTTGCCTCTAAGGTAAACGTATTTTGGTTTCAAGGTCTTTTCGTCCACACCTATCTCATCCCTCGGCAGGTCCTTTATGTGGCCAAGCGTGGCTTTGACTACGAACTTCCTTCCGAGTATCCTTGATATCGTTTTAGCTTTGGTTGGGGACTCAACTATGAAGAGATACATCTAGGCGATCCTGCTCAGGACCTTCTCCCCTATCCTTATGTGGAACTCTAAGGTCTTCATTATGTCCTCAACAGTCTGGGCTATCTCGTCTGTGGCAAGGTTCTCGCAGTCGGGTATGGAGTTCTCCATGAATTCAGCGACTGCCTCTATCCTGTCAAGAAGAGGTTCCTCGTAAAGGCTTACGCTCTCAAGGAAGATAGGGGAGAAGGCCTCCACTGTGGGCAGGAGCAGGGAGGTCAAAGACATGCTCTCCGAGGCAAGGAGAAGGGCCTGCTCCTTGGCGTACCTCTCGGAGACCGTTTCCATCTCCTCAAGGATCAGGCTGATCAGCTTGAAGATCTGGACGAGGCGCTTGAGGATCTCAACGCTCCTTACCGTTATCTCAGGATTTACGCTCTGGCCTGCTGAGAGGAAGGTGTTTATAACCTTCCTCTGGTAGCTTATCTCCTCCTCCAGTTTGGCAAGAAGTATGTAGAAGGTGTCCGTGTTCATTATCTTTACGTATTAAACAAACTCCTCCTCAGTTTCAACCCTGTATTCTTCCACAAGGTCCGTGTAGTCGTCAAACCAGTGGGCCTCAGGGTTTCTCCTGAAGACCATGAACTTACCGCAGTTTTCGGGATCCGCGGCCCTGTGGTACCTGAAGAATATGAGGTTCTCGGTCTTGCCGAGGACCTCTATCTTCCCCGTTTCGTGGGACATCACATACCTGACCCTCGCGGCAAGCCCTGATACCCTTGCTCTTGCTCTCTCAACTATGTCTATTGTCTCCTCTATCTTGGTGGAGTAAGCCTTGTTCCCTGCGGTGGGTCTGCACTGGAACAAGTAGTATGGAGGGACACCCATGAAGGAAAGCTCCTCTATCAGCTCCTTTATCACCTCAGCGTCGTCGTTTATACCCTTCAGTATAGGCGTCTGGTTGGTCTGGACCGTCCCCGTCCCGTGGACGAGTTCAACCGCCTCCTTAGCCTCCTTGGTCAACTCCCTGGGATGGTTGAAGTGGTTCATGAGATAGAGCCGTTTTCCTGTCTTGGTGTTGAACCATTCAAAAAGATCAAGAAGAGCTTTGTCCTCCGATATCCTGAAGGGGTTCACCGCGGTCATCTTTGAGCCTATCCTTACTATCCTCACATGCGGTATCTCCGCCAGGGCGGTCAGGATCTTTTCCAACTTATTGGTCGCTAAAATTAGGGGGTCTCCTCCCGTCAGGAGAACGTTGTTTATCTCCCGGTGGTTCCTTATGTATTCCAAACCCTCGGATACGTCCCTCGCAACCTCGTCGTTGTCGTTCATGAAGAGCCTTTTCCTGAAGCAGAACCTGCAGTATATACCGCAGACATCCGTGACGAGGAGGAGTGCTGTGTCGGGATACTTGTGTTCAAGACCGTGAACCTTCGTGTATTTGCTTTCGTTGGATGCGTCCAGCTTACCCCAGACCTCAAGCTCTTCACGGGTGGGTATGACTATCTTCCTTATGGGATCGTCGGGATCGTCCCAGTTTATCAGTGAGTTGTAGTAATCGTTTGTTCTGAAGGCGAACTTTTCCGTTACTTCCTTGAGTTCTTCCCTTTCCTGTTTGGGAAGTTGGTCCACAAACTTCAAATCTATGATGTATTTAACTCTTCTCTTCATAACACCCACCTCCAGATTTGCAGGAATTAATTTTAAATTTAAGGACTGAGATGTCAAGTCATGGGTTTAGAAATTTGATTTTGTTTTTTATTGTTTTGAATTTCATGTTTTTTGTTGGTTGTGGCATAAAAAAACCGCCAAAACCTCCGCCTTATCCCCATGTTCAGGTGAAGAGATTGGGTGATATAGTCTACGTCCTCACCCCAGATAAGGATGTTGTGGTGGAAGGATTTGAGAGAAAAAAGGGCTTCTGGTATAAGGTGAGCGGAGAAAAGTTCTGCTTTAAGGTCTCCCACAAGAGGGGGAGGACAGCTTTGAGATGCGTGGAGGATGCTCCTGAGGAGAAACCAGATGTGGAAGTGAGGATCCTGAAGGAAAAGGTCTTTATCAAGGCGAAGGGCTTCAGAAGATACAGGATCTACAGAGCTGAGGAGATACCCCTGCCTCCCCACATGTTGGAGTTTGAGGGTGAGACCTACGTAAGGAGGGACCTCAGAGAAGTGAAGCTGGCGATCACGGGCGTCGTGAACGGTTCGGAGACAGAGCCGGTCTTTGTGAGGATACCACCTGTAGAACCTCCCTCCCCCGAACCTCCACAGGATCTTAGCTACACGGTAAGGAACGGAAAGATAGTCCTCTTCTGGAGGGGGGAGGAGGAGATAAGGTATTTGGTCTACAGGAACAATACTCTACTAACTGAAAAGCCGATAAGGACAAACCTTTTTATAGATAACCTTCCTCCTCCTGGAACAGTTTACAGGGTTGTGGCTGTGAACAGGTTCGGTGTGAGGAGCAAACCAGCTGAGATAGTTTACAGACCGTAGTGGGCGGCTATGGCGGCGGATATGGCAAGAACCATGTCCTCCTTGTCTATCTCGCCCTCAACCTCAAAGTCGTACTCTCCCCTCCGGATCTTCTCCTCAAGGAATCTGACTCCAAAGTCCCCCCTTATAAAATCGGGGTCCCTAACTATCTCTCGGTAGAGGGGTATGTTGGTCGGGATGCCTCTTATTATGAACTCGTCTATAGCCCTCCTGGCTCTCGCCACCGCCTTCTCCCAGGTCAGGGCCCATACGGTCATCTTGGCTATGAGGGAGTCGTAGTAAGGCGGGATTATGTAGTCCTTGTAGACGCTCGCGTCTATCCTCACACCCGGACCACCAGGAGAGTAGTAGGCTGTTATCTTGCCCGGGGATGGTGCGAAACCCTTCTTTGGATCTTCCGCGTTTATCCTGAACTCTATGGCGTATCCTCTGAAGGTTATATCGCTCTGAAGGTACTGCAGGGGTTCCCCCGCCGCTATCCTTATCATCATCTCAACTATGTCAACACCCGTTATGGTCTCGGTTATAGTGTGCTCCACCTGGAGCCTCGTGTTCATCTCTATGAAGTAGTACTCTTTTGTGTTCATGTCCACAAGGAACTCAAGGGTTCCCGCGTTTTCGTAACCCACCTTCATGAGAGCCTTGACCGCGTTCCCGAGGATCTTCATCCTGAGTTCCTGATCCAGTGCGGGTGAGGGGGCTATCTCTATGAGTTTCTGATGTCTCCTCTGTATGGAGCAGTCCCTCTCCCCGAGGTGTATTATGTTCCCGTACTTGTCTCCTAAAACCTGTACCTCTATGTGCTTTGGGTTCTCAAGATACTTCTCTATGAATATGTCCCCTTTACCGAAGAAGGTCTCAGCTTCCCGATAAGCTGACTCAAAGGACCTTTTCAGCTCCTCCTCGTTCCTGACAACCCTCATCCCCCTCCCACCGCCCCCGTAGGCGGCCTTGAGCATAACGGGAAAGCCTATCTCCTTAGCAGCATGCAGTGCGTCCTCGGTTGTCCTGACGGGCTCGTCCGTCCCCGGAACCACAGGAAGTCCTGCTTCGCTCATGACCTTTTTGGCCTTCACCTTGTCTCCGAACATCTCTATCTGCTCAGGTGTAGGCCCTATGAAGACTATTCCCCTCTTCCTGCAGTATCTTGCGAAGTCCGCGTTCTCCGCAAGAAAGCCGTATCCAGGGTGTATGGCCTCCGCTCCCACCTGGCGGGCGAGGTCAACGATCCTGACGTAGTCCAAGTACGCCCTCACCGGGTCTCCAGGAATGAGATAGGCCTCGTCCGCCTTCTTCACATAGAGGGCCTTAACGTCCGCCTCGGAGTATATGGCAACCGTCCTTATGCCGAGCTCCTTGCAGGCCCTTATTATCCTGAGGGCTACCTCACCCCTGTTGGCAACGAGAACCTTCTTGAACATAGAAGGTTATATTAGCATCTTTGTGAGGAGGCTGAAGAAGGATCTCGGACAGCACATACTCCTGTCAAAGGGTGTCCTTAAAAAGCTCGTTGAGTTCCTTGAGGTCTCAGGAGACGACAGGGTGGTTGAGATAGGAGGAGGGACGGGGAACCTGACAAGGGAGATCCTGAAGACGGATGTAAGGGAGGTTTTCACCATAGAGATAGACCCTTCTATGGTTGAAGAGCTAAAAAAGATAGAGGACAGGAGACTCAAAGTTATAGAAGCGGACGCCACCACCTTCGATCTCTGCTCCCTCGGTCAGGACCTGAAGCTAATAGGTAACCTGCCTTACAACGTGGCGTCCCTCATAGTGGAGAACACGGTAAGGTACAGAAGGTGCGTCTCTTTGGCCCTCTTCATGGTCCAGAAAGAGGTAGCTCTCAGGATCACGGGAAAGTCGGAGCCGGGCTGGATAACCCTCTTTGTGAACACCTTTTACAGGACCGAATACGTGATGAGCCTACCGCCCAAGTTCTTCTTCCCGAGACCGAGGGTTGAGTCTGGGGTGGTGAGACTCGTAAGGAGGGAAGGATACCCGGACATTGAAACGGACAGGTTCAAGACCTTCCTAACCAAGTTCTTCTCCAGAAGGAAGAGAAAGCTGAAAAACCTATTCCCTGAGGACAGCCTTAAAGAGGCTGGGCTTGACCCGGACCTGAGACCCCACCAGCTGTCTTACGATGAGATCCTGAAGCTGTATAATGTTCTTGAGCGATGAAGGATGTATTCTTCATAGAGAGGGACCCTTATGCCCCGATCAGGCACTGCTATACGGTTTCAAAGGTCCTTTACGAGGGGAAGAGCGAGTATCAGGAGATCTTAGTACTTGAGTCTCCCGAGTTTGGGAAGCTCCTGGTCCTTGACGGTGTTGTCCAGCTTGATGAAAAGTACGAGTTCCTCTACCACGAGTTTCTGGCTCACGTTCCGATGCACGCACACCCCAACCCCGAAACTGTCCTTATAATAGGCGGTGGGGACGGAGGGACCCTCAGGGAGGTTCTCAAGCACGACTGCGTCAGAAGGGCTGTCCTCGTGGACATAGATAAGGAGGTCATAGAGGTTTCAAAGAGGTTCTTCCCCACCTTATCCTGCTCCTTTGATGACCCGAGGGCGATAATCGTGAACGAGGACGGCTACAAGTTCGTCCAGGACTGCGAGAACGAGTTTGACGTGGTCATAGTGGACTCCACAGACCCTGTGGGTTTCGCCCATGCTCTGACGACGGAGGAGTTCTTCAGGTTCGTCCACAGAGCCCTTAAGGAGGACGGGATCTTCGCAGCCCAGACAGAGTCCATACACTACCACCTTGAGATGGTGGTAAAGATTCAAAAAAGCCTCAGGAAGGTCTTTCCCATAGTGGACCTCTTCACATCAGTGGTTCCCATATATGCAGGCTACTGGTGGACCTACTCCATAGCATCAAAGAAGTACCCTGTAAGGGAGCCTGCAAGGGAGATAAAGGTCCAGACCAAGATATATTCGGAAGAGATGCATAGGTATTCCTTCCTGCCCGAGGGCTTCTACAGGAGGATAATGGAGGGGGATTACAGATACTGAACGTGGTATAATTTCTGTTCTGTCCCTATGTCGGGAGGTAAGGTATGCCAAGAAACAGGCACTACAAGACGGTGAGGTTCTACGAGACGGT
>JAJRQX010000135.1 GCA_024280065.1 Aquificota bacterium | reverse complement strand
GAAAGGTTCCATAGTAGCTCTTATAACACCCTTTAAGGAAGGTGAGGTAGACTACGAGGCTTTGGCTAAGCTCATAGACTTCCACGTGGAGAACGGGACGGACGCGGTCTTGGTTTGCGGAACCACGGGCGAGTCCCCGACCCTCACCTTTGAGGAGCACGATAAGGTAGTTGAGTTTGCGGTAAAGCACGCAAGGGGAAGGATAAAGGTCATAGCAGGAACAGGAGCCAACGCCACCCATGAGGCGGTCCACCTTACAGCCCACGCCAAGGAGGTGGGAGCGGACGCTGCCCTTCTGGTTGTTCCCTACTACAACAAGCCCACCCAAGAAGGCTTATACAGACACTTCGCAACGGTTGCCAGGGAGGTGGACATACCCATAATCCTATACAACATACCCTCAAGGACAGGGGTTGAGATCTCGGTGGATACTATATACAGGCTTGTCTCCGACTATCCCCACATAATAGGATCCAAGGAGTCCACCCCAAACATGGACAGGATCTCCGAGATGAGAAGGAGACTTGGGGATAACTTCATAATACTCTCCGGAGACGATTCCCTCACACTTCCCATGATGGCCTTAGGTGCCAAGGGCGTTATATCGGTGGCGAACAACGTGGTTCCCAGGGAGGTAAAGGCCCTTACCGATCACGCCCTTAAAGGCGACTTTCAGAAGGCGAGGGAGATCCATTACCATCTTTACGACCTCTTTAAGGTCCTCTTCATAGAGACCAATCCCATACCTGTCAAGACCGCATGCTGGATGCTGGGTCTCTGTGAGAAGGAATTTAGGCTCCCCCTGTGTCCCATGAAGCCCGAGAACGAGAAAAAGCTCAGGGAGATCCTTAAGAAGTACAACCTCCCCCTCGTAAACTGACTATGGATAGAGAATTCAGAAAGGGGGACACCATCTTAGGCTACTACGAGGTTCTTGACGTAATAGGCAGGGGTGACTTCGGAGTGGTCTACAAGGTAAAGGGTGTGAGGGGAAGATACAGAGGGAAGATACTGGCACTTAAGGTCGCCTCCAACCCTTACAGCCTTGAACACCTCTGGAAGGAAGCCCAGACCCTCATACTCCTTAACCATCCGAACATAATATCCCTACAAAGCTATCTGTACAAGAAGGACAAGGGGGAGCTGTACGTCCTCTACGAGTTTATGGATGTAGGAGACCTGAAGGACTACGTCCTTTCAAAGGGAGGACTCTCCGAAGAAGAAGCCCTGAGGGTCCTCTGGAACATAACCAACGGTCTCGCCTTTCTCCACTCAAGGGGATATATACACAGCGACGTTAAGCCCGAGAACGTGTTCGGGAAAAGGGTCTTAAAGAGCATAGTCTGGAAGCTGGGGGACTTCGGCCTTATAAAAATAAGAGGAACAACCTCTGTCCTTGACGTTAAGGGGACCCTCGGTTACATAGCACCCGAGGTCTTCAGAGGGGAGATCCACAGAAGCAGCGATATATTCTCCTTGGGATGTCTGTTTTACTTTCTGATGTTCTGCAGGGACCCGTTCCACGCGAAGGACAGGAAGGAGAAGATGAAAAGGAACAGGGAAGGGAAGTGCGATATACCTGAGAACCTTTCCCCTCCTGTGAGAGAGCTTCTCAGGAGGCTCCTTGACCCTGATCCCAGAAGGAGGTTCAGGACAGCGGTTGAACTGAGGGATTATCTCCTCAAGGAGGGACTGGTTTGATATACACGGTGAGAGAGTTCTTCAGGGACAAAGAAACCTATGCGGACAGGGTTTTCTTCTCGGAGGACACCTTCGCGGTTGCAGACGGCATGGGGATAGGGAGAGGGGCGAGGCTCGCTGCGGAGAGGGCGATAGAACTTGTGTCCAGGGAAAGACCCTTCAGGTCCCTTGACGAGATATACGACTTCTTCAACAGGGCCAACAGGGTGATCATGGACGAGACAGCCCGTTTAGGTGACAGATACGTAACCGGAACCACCCTGAGTCTCCTCAGCTTCCACGGAGGTAACTATCTGGTGGGCCACGTGGGTGATTCAAGGATATACCTGTGGCGGAAGGGCTGGGTGGAGATGCTCACAGTGGACCAGATCAGGCTCAAGGGAGGGAGGAAGCTGGTTTCGGTTCTCGGCATAGACTGGTCTCCCGACGTGGTCCTGAGGGAAGGTGTTTGTGAAAGGGGGGATGTATTCTTGCTTATATCTGACGGTGCTGTGGGCAGGATAGGGGAGGAGGACCTTGAGAAGCTGATAGACGGAGACATTGAGAGGAGTGCGGACAGGATCCTGGAGCTCTACACCTCCCTGACTCCGAAGGAGGACCTGTCCCTGGTTATGGTCCTATTTGAGTGAGGAGCTATAATACTCCTTATGTTTGAAGTCACCTTCTTAGGAGCGTTCATAGCAGGGATTCTCGCCTTCCTTTCTCCCTGTGTTTTACCCCTGATACCGGGTTACCTCTCCTACATATCTGGTGTGGGTGTTGAAGAAATTCAGAAGGAAAACCGGCTCTTCAGTCCGAGGGTCTTCCTCTCCGCACTCCTGTTCGTTGTCGGCTTTTCTGTAGTGTTCACCCTTCTCGGAGCCTCCGCCTCTGCTGTCGGGCAGTTTCTGAGGGCCTACCAGGTGGAGATAGCCAAGATAGGGGGAGCATTTGTTATCTTCTTCGGCCTTCACTTCGCGGGTCTCTTTTTGAGGCAGAACTTTCTTAAGGAACTCCTGGGTGTTCAGGCCGTTATCACGGGGCTCTACCTCTTCAAGATACTTGACAGGGACACATTCTTCGCCCTCACAGGAGCTCTCGCGATAGTTTTAGCCCTTTACCTCTTCGGGCTTCACGGATACCTCTACAGACAGTTCAGGACGGAGGCTAGAACCAGGGTTTCTCTTATAGGAGCGTTCATAGTGGGTGTCATCTTCGCCTTCGGCTGGACCCCATGCATAGGACCTATACTCGGGTCTATCCTGTTCCTGGCCTCACAGCAGGAGACTGTAAGGGAAGGTGCCCTGCTCCTTCTCACCTTCTCAGCTGGCCTCGGTATACCCTTCCTGGTAGCGGGTCTCGTGTTCACCGCATTCCTCGGTTTCGTCAAGAGGTTCGGCAGGTTCTTCGGTGTGGTTGAGATAGTGGGTGGACTACTCCTCATAACCCTTGGGGTCTTGATGGTCACGGACAAGCTCAGCTGGTTTGCCACCATAGGGGTAGGTATATGAAGGTTGTGGTCGTAAACTGCGGTTCGGGGAACATAAGGAGTGTGGCGAAGGCCCTCCAGCACGTCGGCTTCCCTGAGGTGGTTGTGTCCGAGGACCCTGATGATGTGAAGAGATCGGACGTTCTGGTCTTCCCCGGGCAGGGTGCCTTCAGGTCCGCCATGGAAAACCTGTCCCGCATGGGCCTGCTGAAGGCTGTTGTGGAACACATAGAATCGGGAAAGCCCTTCCTCGGCATATGCTTGGGCTTCCAGCTTCTGTTTGAGAGAAGCTACGAGCACGGCAAAACCGAAGGCCTTAGCATCCTTAAGGGTGAGGTGGTCCTCCTCCCGTCAGGTGTGAAGCTTCCCCACATAGGCTGGAACCAGGTCTGGATAAAGAAAGAGACTGAGATGTTTAGAGGAATACAGAGCGGGGATTACTTCTACTTCGTCCACTCCTACCGTGTTCTTCCCGAGGATGACGGTATAGTGGCGTCAACAACCGACTACGGGACCGAGTTCGTTTCAGCTATTGAAAAGGCAAACCTCTGGGGGGTCCAGTTTCACCCCGAGAAGAGCCAGAGGAAGGGCCTCCTCCTCCTTGAAAACTTCAGGAGGTTCTGTG